>NZ_MUFI01000004.1:0-107643 GCF_001996265.1 Salinivibrio sp. MA440 | reverse complement strand
AAAAAATAAAATATAAAACCGTTAACACTGCAGTTGATATATCGGTACTTGATTTGACGCCCAGACGAAACATTGGGTATATCTTGCTGTCATGCGCGCTCAAGTAATGGAGTTGTCTGAGTCAGCGCATTTATAAGACCGTTAAATGACAGGGAGCAATCAAGGATGAAGATAAGAACAACGGCACTGTCTGTTGCCATTGGTCTGGCAGTCGGATCAGTCACATTCGCCTCAACCGCCATCGCGGACGAGTCTCAAGAACAAGCGCAAGAACTGCAGAAACTGAAAGTAACGGGATCGCGGATCACACGCGCTTCCATGGAAGGCAGTACGCCTGTCGCAGTTATCGGTGAGGCCGAAATTGCACGTGCGGGTGATGTGTCAATTGCTGATGTTTTGCGCAAATCAAGTTATAACTCCTTCGGATCTCTCAGCGAAACGTCGGGCTCGAGCGCGCAGAGCCAAGCGACGATGTCACTACGAGGCTTAGGCGGTAGCCGTACACTGATTCTCGTTAACGGTAAACGCCTGCCTGGCTCGGCTGCGATGGGGGGCGGTCCTGCGAATATTAACGCTATTCCTGCCGCCTCCGTGGAGCGTATTGAAATCATGGCCGATGGTGGCTCAGCGGTTTACGGCTCTGATGCCGTCGCAGGCGTGGTCAATATTATATTAAAAGACAGTATTGATGGACTCAATGTGACCTTCGGTGGAGGCATTCCAGACCGAGAAGGGGGCGATGAGAAAAACGTGTCTATATCAGGTGGTACATCGGGCAGCGATGGAAGCCTAATGTTCACCTTTGAGCATGATAGCAAAGACGAAATTTATCTTCGCGATCGTGACTTCTTGCGTTCTAAAAATACCGATGCCACTAGCTTTGATGATATGCGAGGGGTGAGTGTTTACGGCCGTAATGTGTTTCATGCAGGATCAATAAAACCGATCGCCGGTACGGAGAACAATGGAGAGTGTAAAGACGGATTTGTTGGTGAAGCTGTCTATCCTGGGCTGGGGACCGTGTGCGGCTATGATTACACGTCTGAAGCGGCTAAAACCGCGTCACTTGAACGTAACACGCTGTTTGTTAATGGTGATTTGGCCTTAACTGATTCGACTACCTTTACCTCTCAGCTGCTGATTAACCGCAATGAAAGTTTCGGTCGTTTTGCCCCCGCAGCCGGTACCTTTTCGGTTGATCCAACAACAACCGGCGGCGGACAATTCTTTACTGATAATGGCCTCGATCCTGCTGACGGACCCGCAACGGTTTATTATCGGTTCGACAAAGTCGGGACACGCGATAATACAGTGACCGATTTTCAAGCTGACTTGAATTTTGGTTTAGACGGTTATTTTGCCACTGAGGCCTTTGGCGAAGTGATCTGGGAAACCGGTTATCACACCAACTATTCACAAAGTAGTGAAACAGGTACCGGCTATGTATTTAAAAGCCCTGCCGAACAGCTCGCCAATGACGGTGAATTTGTTGATGGTGAGTTCACGGACAAAGCAGCCGATATACTGAATGCAACAACGTCTCGCGACACAGAGATGGAGATGCATCAATTCACCGGTGGGTTGCAATTTGATGTTGCCGAAATCGGTGGGGTTAACGTTCCTCTCTATCTTGGCTCTGAGTTTACAAGCTACGAGTATTCAGACACTTATGATTCACAAAGTGAAGCAGGCAATATCATTGGTAGTGCAGGTAACTCAGCCGCCGGTGACCGTGAAACTTTCGCGCTGTTTGCCGAATCTGTGCTGTACCTGACTGATGATTTAGAGATGAACTTAGCAGCACGCTATGACGACTATAGCGACTTTGGCAGCGAGGTTTCACCCAAGATTTCATTTCGTTATCAACCACAAGATAATCTAATGTTCCGAGCCGGTGCAGGGATGGGCTTTAGAGCGCCTAAGCTGTCAGATCTTTACGCTGCTGATTCACAATCTAGCGATTACGCTAAAGACTATGTCTCATGTGATGCTAATGGCACAGCTGATGCTGATTGTCCTGAGCGTCAATATGATGTGATTCGTAAGTCCAACAAAGATCTGGATGCCGAAGAGTCAGTTTCATTTAACTTTGGCGTTAGCTACAGCCCGCTTGAGAACCTTGATTTGGTTGCAGACTATTACAATATCTCGATTGAAGACACCATTGTCTTAAATGAATTGCAGTCAATGATTGACGAGGCACGTTCAAGCGGCCAACCAAACCCGAACATTACTCGTCAGGGCGGAAAAATAGTCAGTGCAGATGCCGAGTGGCTTAACTTGGGGACACTCGATACATCGGGGATCGATCTTAAGGCTAACTATGCGCATGACCTAAACATCGGTAGTGTTCGTTACGATTTCAGTGGTACCTATGTGCTTGACTATAGCGAACCTGAGTTCGTTAATGGTCCGGTTAATAACCAAGTGGGCCGTAATGGATTGCCAAAATATCGTTTCCAAAGTGGCGTTGGCTTCAACTACATCGATACCCACGATATCTATTTATCCGCGGATTATATCGACAGCCAAGCTCAAGATATTGACAAGGATTATAACAAGACAGGACACATCACTAGCCAAACCACATGGAACCTGGCCTATACCTACCAGGCCCCATGGGAAGGCCAGCTTTCAGCCGGTGTACGTAACCTGACTGATGAAGATCCATCTTTTGAGAGTGATGGCGTCACCTACAATGAAGATCTATACAGCATTCAAGGCCGTGTTTTCTTCTTTAAATATTCTCAAAACTTCTAACTCAAACCTGGCGCGGCCTCGCCGCGCCTTATTTCTCCACAATTAACAGGTAACGGATATGGTACGTAAGGGATTAAATAACGCCATTCTCAGTTCTCTGTTGCTGACGAGCTCGTTTGCGATGGCTACCTCTACCGATGACGTGGTGTCAGCGGTAGAAAGTAAAAATAACGCAGGGCAAGCATCGCAACAAAAAATTGATCAATACAGCGAACAAACCGACAGCATGCTGGCCGAGTACAAAGCCGTACTGCGTCAGCTCGATAGCATGCGGGTATATAACAACCAGCTTGAACGAATGGTGAGCTCGCAAAATAACGAGCTCGCGTCATTGGAAAAGCAAATTGACCAAATTGATCAAACCGCGATGGAAATCGTGCCGCTGACACTCAAGATGATTGATTCACTCGATCAGTTTGTGCAGCTCGATTTACCTTTCCAATTAGACGAACGGGAAAAACGGATTGCCAGCCTCCACGAGATGATGGACCGCGCGGATGTCACCACATCAGAAAAATTCCGTCGCGTGCTCGAGGCTTACCAAATTGAAGAGGGCTTCTCACGTAACATTGAGGCCTACAAAGCCAGCATGGCACGTAATGGTGACACCAAAACCTATGACTTTCTTCGCATAGGTCGAACGGCACTGTTCTTCCAATCGCCCGATGGTGCCGAAACCGGCATGTGGAATAAGCAAACTAATCAATGGGAAGCCTTACCCGAAGGCTACAGTGATGCAATTACGCAAGGGCTGCGGATTGCGAAAAAACAAGCGCCACCCGCATTGATCGAGCTACCTGTCTTTACAGGGGAGAAGTAATCATGAAAGGAATCAAGTATCTATTTGCAGGGATTGCCGCGGTCGCGTTATCGCTAAGCCACGTGCAAGCCAATACCTTGGATGAGCTACTCAACCAAGTTAAAAGCGAACGCGTCACCGAATCGCAACAAAACCGCGAACGTGAAGCCGCGTTTTTAGCCGATAAAGACAACCAAGCGGCGCTATTGGCCAAAGCCAAACAAGATCTCGCCTTCGAATCGCAGAGAGGTGAAGATCTCAAAGCGACCTTTGATACCAATGACAAAACCCTCACCGAGCTTAGTGAGACCCTGCGCCAACGCTCGGGATCACTCGGTGAGATGTTTGGCGTCGTTCGCCAGTTCTCCGGCGAATTTAACGGCTTATTCAGCGCCTCTCAAAACGCGGTGCAATTTCCTGAGCGGGAAGCACTGCTAACTAAACTTGCTGAAAGTAAAGAGCTGCCGTCGATTACCGAACTCGAGCAGTTTTGGCAGATCATTATGGAGCAGATGATCGTCTCAGGTGACACCTCGACCGTACCGGCCACTGTGGTGTACGGCGAAGGCAGTGAAGCCCAAGATGATGTCACTTTGATTGGTGAGTTTAATGCCATTGCCAATGGTAAATACCTGACTTATGAGCCAGAAACCGGCAAGTTTGAAGAGTTAGCGCGCCAACCCGCAGGTACAATTCTCTCTAATGTTGCCGCGTTTGAATCTGCCTCAAGTGACTATGCCCCCTTACATATCGACCCATCACGCGGGGTGATTCTGTCCTTACTGGTGCAAAGTCCAAACGTTCAAGAACGTATCGATCAAGGCGGGATTGTCGGTTATATCATTCTCGCCATGGGTGCTGTCGGCTTGCTGATTGCCCTGCTCTGCTATCTGCGTCTATCCGTCATTGGTAACAAAATGCGCAAGCAGAAGAAAAGTGAAGAAGCGATTGGTAGCAACCCGCTGGGTGAAGTGATCACGGCTTATAAAGAGCACCAAGGTGCCAGTCTCGAAGATCTAGAAGCCAAACTAGACGAGATCATCATGCGCAATGCACCAAAAATTGAGCGCTTTATCGGATCGATCAAGTTATTTGCATCGGTGGCACCGCTACTCGGCCTACTCGGTACAGTAATGGGGATGATTGGGACCTTCCAGGCGATCACCCTATTTGGTACGGGCGACCCTAAACTGATGGCTGGCGGCATTTCCGAAGCCTTGGTGACTACCATGCTTGGCCTTGTCGTTGCGATTCCTTTGTTGTTCCTCTACACCTTTGTCCACAGCAAAGGCCGTCGACTGGTTCAAACGCTTGAAGAGCAAAGCGCTGGCTTTATTGCGCGTTACCAGGAAAAGCTTCACACCGCTGAAAGCTAAGGAGATGTCATGCAATGGATACTCTCTGAACTAGAGTCGATTCGACACTTTCTCGGTATGGGCGGCGATGTCCTCGTCGCCATTTTTATCCTGAGTGTCTTTCTATGGTGTGCATTATTGGAGCGTTGGTTTTACTTTATTTTTGTGGCACCACGCGCGGCCAAGTCGGTCGTCACACAGTGGCAACAACGCAAGGACCATAAAAGCTGGGCGTCTAAGCGGATCCGTGAGGAGCTAGTCTCCCAACGTGATATTRAAAACAAGCGCGGACTGCCTATTGTCAAAGTACTGATCGCCATGTGTCCTTTATTGGGCTTACTTGGCACCGTGGTAGGGATGATTCACGTCTTTGATACGTTAGCCGTGGTAGGCACAGGCAGCCCACGAGCAATGGCTTCAGGGATTTCCAAAGCCACTATCCCGACGTTAGCGGGCATGGTTGCCTCTTTATCAGGGCTGTTTTTTAGTACCCGGCTGGATCACCTCGCCAAATTATCCACGCGCAAGCTTGAAGATAAGCTTAAGCATGTTACCTCGTAAAAGGATTTAAGGTAGCGATATGAAACGACGTTATAGCAATGAAGGCAATGAAGAAGCGGCAATCGACATGACTCCCATGTTGGATATCGTTTTTATCATGCTGATCTTTTTTATCGTCACCACCTCATTTGTGAAAGAGGCTGGGATAGACGTCAATCGCCCCAGTGCCAATACCGCACAAACAGTCAGCAAAGGCAACATCATGGTTGCGGTTGGTCCTGCTGGCGATGTATGGGTGGACAAACGCCGCGTCGATGTTGATGCCGTACGCGCCAATATTGAGCGTTTACGAGCGGAGAGCCCAGAGGGCGCGGTTGTTATCCAAGCCGATCAAGAGGCCAGTGCGGGTGTGGTTGTCGATGTGATGGATCAAATTAAGATGGCCGGAGTCGATAGCATTTCGATTGCAGCGAAAAGCAAGGACTAGCGTATGCGTTATTTGGCGTCAATAGTGATCGCGCTGTTCGTCTCGCTGGGGCTTTTTTGGGGCATGGATAAAATTGTCAACAAAGAACGCCATGAGCTAGCTTCTGATGACGATCAGCGAATCATCGAATTTGTACGGATCAAACCCGAAGAAACGGTTAAAGAGAAAAAGCGTGAGCTTCCTAAGCCGAAACCGCCGAAAAAGCCACCACCACCACCGGAAATGAAAGTGACATCAACGGTGAAGCCGCAAATGGACCAGGTAGATTTAGATATGCCTGACCTG
This sequence comes from Salinivibrio sp. MA440, assembly GCF_001996265.1. NCBI lineage: Bacteria > Pseudomonadati > Pseudomonadota > Gammaproteobacteria > Vibrionales > Vibrionaceae > Salinivibrio > Salinivibrio sp. MA440. The sequence goes on along the minus strand of NZ_MUFI01000004.1, from coordinate 101,456 downwards.
GATTTACCCGTCAATGTCAGTGGCGGATCGGTGCTGGGGCATTACAGCCAAGGCGGCGGCGGAGTGAGCGGCAACCAAGGGCCGACACCGCTTGCCACCTTCTTACCGCAAATGCCACGTAAAGCGGCACGCGCTGGGCTAGAAAAAGGCACAGTATTGCTTGAGTTTACGGTGAATGAGCAAGGCGGCGTCGAAAACGTGGCGGTGCTCAAAGAAGATCCGCGCCGCATGGGACTTCGCCGCGCGGCGCAAAAAACCGTTAAGCAATGGCGCTTTAAACCTAAAGTAGTGGACGGCGCCCCCGTTAAAGCTCGACTTTCTCAAGAAATAGAGTTTTCAATTAACTAGGATGGCCATCATGGAAAAAAAACTGACACGGATGTTGGCACTGGCCTTATTTGCCGCCAGTTTATCAAGTGCTAGCTATGGTGCGGATACGCCTGAGCTGTCCGATCGCACGTACCGTACCGTGAACAAAGTACAAAAATACATTGCTAACGAGACGTATCAAGAGGCGAAGCAAGAGCTGGCATCGGCACTCGAGCGTCGCGGTAACAAAAATTATGATCAGGCCGTACTTTTACAACAACTCGGCTATATCTACTCAATGGAAGATAACTATGCCAAAGCGGTCACCTATTTCGCCAAAACGTTAGAGGTTGGCGCCCTGCCCGTCGCGGTCGCGCAGCAAGTGCGGTATAGCTTGGCGCAGCTGTATATGGTGCAAGAGGACTTTGGCAAAACAATCTCACTCATGCGTCAGTGGTTCGAGATACAACTCGCTGAGGGTGAGGAAAAACCCGACGCCATGAGTTATATGACCCTGGCAAGCGCGTACATACAGCAAGAGCAGTTTAAGCAAGCGATTCCCGAGATAAAGCAGGCCATTGCGCTTAGTGATACGCCGAGTGAATCTTGGTATATGATGCTGATGTCGGCCTATTATCAAACCAACGATTTGGCAAACACGGCACAAGTGTTAACGACGCTGACCACAATCAACCCGACGAAAAAGCAATATTGGAAACAACTGTCCGGTATTGAAATGGAAAGGAACGATGAAGCGGCAGCTCTGGCCGCTTTGGAGTCAGCCTATAGCTTGGGGTTACTCGATAAAGAAAAGGAAGTGTTGAGACTGACAGACTTTTTAGCCTACCAGTCGATTCCTTATCGCGCAGCGACAACCCTTGCACAAGCGTTAGACGCTGGCATTGTCGAGCGTACCCATGGTCACTTAAAGAAACTCGCGCAGTATTGGCATCAAGCCAAAGAGTTACCGGAAGCGATCGACGCGTATCGTGCGGCTTATCGCATAGATAATGACCCGAAAACCAAACTAAAGATTGCGCGACTGATGGTACAAGACCAACAGTATCAAGCCGTTATTCCCTTTGCGGACGACAATCAAAATATCGCTGGCGATGTACGCGCAGAGCTCGAGTACTTAAAAGGCATGGCGTATTTTGAGCTTGAGAATCACCAAGCGGCACTGAAAGCGATGAAACAGGCGGCGCAGTCAGAGTCACTCAAACCGATGGCGTCGCCATGGATCGCTTTTTTGAGTAATAGTTAAACCCCACCACTGCCGTTTCGGCTTACGTTGAACCTTTTTCGACGCCGAGCATTTTGTGCTCGGTTTTTTTCTGTGTATTGACACACCCACTGACAATGACGTCGGGAGAATCACGATGACAAATAAAACCAAGTGCCTGTCAGCGGCAGCACTGGCCATGACGGTTGCGAGCGCACACGGGGCTGAGCAAGCGGATCCTTACCTATGGCTTGAGGACGTCGAGAGCAAAGACGCGCTCGAATGGGTCAAAAAACACAATGGCCAAACGGACGCTTATCTGGAAAAAAAATCGCAATATGATGCTTTTTATGACGACAGTTTGGCCGTGCTTAACGCACAAGATCGGCTTGCCTACCCGACACGGCGGGGCACCTTCTACTATAATTTCTGGCAAGACGATACCCATGTTAAGGGCATTTATCGACGCACATCGGCGCAAAGTTATGCACAAAAGGCGCCTGAGTGGGAAACCGTCATTGATATCGATGCTCTGGCACAGCACGAGCAAAAAGATTGGGTGTTAAAAGGGGTCGATTGCTACGCGCCTGACTATCAGCGCTGTATGGTCGCCCTCTCTCTCGGCGGCGCCGATGCGACGGTGAAACGTGAATTCGATATGGTCGACAAGGCATTTGTCCATGATGGCTTTACACTGCCCGAGGCCAAAAGCGGGACCACCTGGCTGGATCACGATCACTTGCTCGTAGCCACTGATTTTGGGCCCGATAGCTTAACGGACTCGGGCTACCCACGCACCATCAAACAATGGCAACGGGGCACGCCGTTATCGGAAGCGACAACCTTGTACCAAGGCGCTACCGACTCGGTATCCGTCAGCACCATGACATTACGTGATAGCCACAGCCGAGTCACCTTGATTGCAGAGGGTATGACCTTTTATTCACAAAAGCTCTTTTGGCTAAACGCAGACGATCTGGTGCCGTTGGCATTACCTGCAGATAGCGAAGTCATGGGTTATTTTGAGGGGCAATTATTTTTCCAGCTTAAATCTGACTATCGCCAAGGTGAACGCACCTTCCCGCAAGGCAGTGTTGTCTATGCCTCAATGACAGAGCTTGCCAAGCCGACCCCGGATTATCAATTACTTGTAAAACCAACGGCGTCTGCCAGTATTGAAGCGCTAGACGTCACGGCCGAGTACCTTGTGGTCAGCTGGCTCAATGATGTTACGTCGCAAATACAGCTATTCCGTCCACAGGATACTGGCCAGTGGCACACTCAGACGGTGGCAATAGAAGATAATGCAACGCTCTCGGTCTTTAATGCGACACCTGAGCACCATGATTTTTTTGTCGACGTAGCCAGCTTTCTGATCCCACCTTCGATTTATCAAGTGACCCCAGATCGCCAAGATCCCCGCGTGATTAAATCGACTAAAGCCAAGTTTAATGCAGACGATCTTCAGGTGACACAGCAGTTTGCAACATCAAAAGATGGCACCGCCATTCCTTATTTTATCGTGGCGAAAAAGTCACTCGACCTGGATCAGTCCCACCCGACATTGTTATATGGTTACGGTGGATTCGAGGTCAGCTTGACACCGCACTACAGCGCGGTAACGGGAAAAAACTGGCTCGAGAAAGGGGGCGTCTATGTCCTCGCCAATATCCGCGGGGGCGGCGAGTATGGGCCCGCTTGGCATCAAGCGGCACTTAAAGATCAACGCCATAAAGCCTATGAAGATTTTGAAGCGGTGGCAGAAGCATTGATCGCGTCAAAAATCACCTCACCAGCCCACCTTGGCATTCAAGGCGGCAGCAACGGCGGGCTTTTGGTCGGCGCAACCGCGATGCGACGGCCCGATCTTTACAACGCGGTCGTGTGCCAAGTCCCCCTATTGGACATGCGCCGCTTTAACCAGTTGTTGGCCGGTGCTAGTTGGATGGCAGAATATGGAAACCCCGATAACGATGCCGATTGGGCATATATTCGTACTTATTCGCCTTATCATAATATTAAAGCTGAAACGGCTTATCCGCGCATATTTTTTACCACATCAACCCGCGATGATCGCGTTCATCCTGGCCATGCGCGCAAAATGGTCGCGAAAATGCAGGAGATGGGGCATGACGTGCTCTATTTTGAAAACATGGAAGGCGGGCATGCAGGCGCATCAAACAATACCACCCGTGCCAAGATGCTCGCGCGGACCTATACGTATCTCGCCGACCAGCTCGGCATGGAGTAACTCGCACATGGCGTCCATCAACCATAAGTCCCCTATTTATTAGGGGTTGGTAATTTTTAGCATTCCTCTACAATTGGTGCGACTATGCCGAGCATGCCAATGCTCGGCTTTTTTCACCCTATTAATGTAAAGAGTGCCTGATGGAATCCGTTTCTCGCGCCAAGCGCCTCTTCTCTACCACCCTACCGATGCTGTTTGGTGTGCTGTCGCTGATGAGCTTTCAGTTGGTCGATAGTGCCTTCATTGGTCAATTGGGTGTACTCCCGCTCGCCGCACAAGGTTTCACCTTGCCGATTCAGATGATCATTATCGGGTTGCAAGTTGGCCTCGGCATTGCGACCACAGCGGTGATCTCGCGCGCGCTCGGCGCCGATCAGTGTCGCTATGCCAAGCAATTAGGCGGTCTGATTTTATTTATTGGCACCACAGGCGTGGCATTGTTTGCCGGCTTGCTCTATGCCTTGCGCCATCCGATCTTGCTGTTACTCGATGCGCCGGACAAGGTGTTTCCGGTGATTGATACTTATTGGCAAATTTGGCTCGTCAGTGCCTGGACAGGGGCGGTGCTTTACTTCTTCTATAGCTTGGCTCGCGCTAATGGCAATACAGTGTTGCCCGGCTCCATGATGGTGGTTACCAGCTTATTAAACCTTATCCTCGATCCTATCTTTATTTTTTGGCTCGATTGGGGCATCAATGGCGCGGCCGTGGCAACCTTGATTGCGTTTGGCGCTGGCATTGCCATTGTCGCGCCTCGCGTGTTCGGCAAAGGCTGGGTTTCGTTTGACTGGCATGACGTCAACGTTAAGCAAAGTATAGGATCGATTGGTCACATTATGGGGCCAGCGATGATTAGTCAGCTGCTACCACCCGTCTCATCGATGCTGGCGACCAAGTTACTTGCGAGTTTTGGCTCAACCGCGGTCGCCGCCTGGGCACTGGGCTCGCGGTTTGAGTTTTTCGCGATTGTCTCGGTACTGGCATTAACCATGTCGATGCCACCTATGGTGGGTCGTTTGCTGGGTAAAGGCGATTTAACCGAAGTGCGCCATTTGGTCAAGTTAGCGTGTCAGTTTATTCTCGGCTTTCAATTGCTGATCGCCGTGGTCACTTGGCTTGCCGCCGCTCCCCTCGCCGACTTGATGACCAGCGATCAACAAGTTACCGATATCTTGCACACTCATCTTACGCTAGTACCTTTTAGCCTGGGCGCGCTGGGGGTGTGTATGTTGATGGTGTCAATTACCAATGCATTAGGCCGCTCATACACCGCCCTAACCATTTCTGCGCTCCGCCTATTTGCGTTTTTCCTGCCCTGCCTTTGGTTAGGGGCACAAATTGGCGAGCTGTTTGGCCTATTTGCCGGTGCCTTAATCGGTAACCTACTTGCGGGCGCGGTGGCTTATGGCATGTACCGACGTACGCTGGCTAAACTCATGGCGAGCGAGTAGATAGCCAAAACGTTAACCTTGGGGCACACCGGCTCAGTTCGCACACAGACACGCCGTCAATCCATCCCTGGAGGCTCCGCCGCGCCATCCATGGCGCGGAGGGTCTGTTTAGCGAAATAAGCCGAACCGAACCCTATCTAGCGTTTGCCCCTAACGAAAAAGCCCGCTAATAACAGGCGGGCTCAAAGGGTAAATACAATTAACGCGCGGGATTAATAACCCAGTTGCATTAAGGTTGCTTCAATGTCTTTACCGTCGCTATCCGTTAACGTTTTCACCGCCATATTCGGACGATTGGTAAAGAAGCCATCCACACCGCGATCACGGTAGCGAATCATATCCTCGCGATCATCCAGAGTGTACATGTGCATCAGCAAGCCTTTTTCATGGCTCATGTCCACCATCCAGGTCTTCGCTAGGTCCATATAGCTAAATTGGCTTGACCAGGCATCATCGAAGTTGGCTTGGGTACCTGAAGGCCCTACACCGATGGCACCGTTTTGTTTGGCGTAATCGAGCCACTCTGCGTAGTCCGCTTTCGAGGCTACTTCCTGACGCGCGTAGTACTGGGCGTAAGATTCGTCATCCGCTTTCGGTGCGCTATCTTTGGTCGGAATGTAGCCATCACCTGCCCATAGCAGCAAGATTTTTGGCACATTCGGCATCACATCTTGCAGTGCTTCAAGGCTCGATTTATTGAAGGTTTGCAGGATCACTTTGCCCTTGGCGTCCTTATCTAGCCAACCGTGTTGGGTTAAATCTTGTTTCAAATCCTCTTCAATGCCAGGGAAGAATTCAGGCACCTTGGTCTCGATGTAAAGTCCTGGCTGATGGGCGCAGCCTTCGGCGATTTCTCGGACCTGGTCAAGTGTCACCAATTTCAAGCCACGAAAGCTTTCGCGTGCGCGTTCGGGATAGGCTTGGTTATACCAGCTACCGGCATCCAGTTTTTCCAGCTCTGCCCACGTAAAGGTGTTAACCGGATCACTGGCACGCTCAGGATAGACTGTCTCAATATTGGTGTTGCGCTTGAGGTTATCGTCATGCACGGCGATCAGTTTGCCGTCTTTTGTGCGCTGCAGGTCCAGCTCGAGGTAATCCGCGCCCACTTCACACGCAAGCTGATAGGCTGGCAACGTGGATTCTGGCGCGTTGTAGGAATCACCACGGTGGGCAATGACCGCATGATCAGCAATGCCAAGTTGGTCGCTAAGCGCACTGTCACTGGCTTGAGCAAAAGAGGAAAAAGACAAGGCACTGGCGACACTGAGCGCGGCAACGGTCACGCTCATATTTTTTTTCGATGAGGTATTCAACGGGTACTCCTTACTGTCGTTGAAAAAACAGGCGATAATTAAACATGTGTTCAATTACCAAGACAGCATAGCAAAACCTTAATTTAAAGAGAAAAAGCATTGCTGATAACACCAAGTCACGCTACTCCCCTCCGAGATTGCAACTAATCCCGTTCAAATTGCGACAGGTTCGTGCTACCCTGCGCGCCTCCCACGGGAGACAAACATCTATTCGTCGATCGACTCCCATACGCATACGCTATACTGCGGATGGGCATCAGCCAGTGAAAGTGATCAATCCATGAGCCAAGGTACGCTTTACATTGTTTCCGCCCCGAGTGGCGCGGGCAAATCTAGCCTGATTTCAGCGCTACTGAATGATAACCCTCGCTATGACATGAAAGTGTCGGTATCGCACACCACCCGCGCCATGCGTCCGGGAGAAGAAGATGGCGTGCATTATCACTTTGTTGAGGTAGAAGCATTTAAGGCCTTAATCGACCAAGGTGCTTTTTTAGAGCATGCAGAGGTATTCGGCAATTATTACGGCACGTCCAGGGTCTGGATTGAAAAAATGCTTAACAATGGCGTCGATATTTTTCTTGATATCGATTGGCAAGGTGCCGAGCAAATTCGTCAGCAAATGCCCGCAAGTAAGAGTATTTTTATTTTGCCGCCAAGCCGTGAAGAGCTGGAACGACGCTTGACAACGCGTGGCCAAGACAGTGATGAGGTCATTGCCACACGCATGCAAGAGGCACGTTCGGAAATCTCTCACTATGCTGATTATGATTACCTGATTATTAATGATGACTTTGACGTCGCATTAATGGATATTAAGGCCATCGTCCGCGCAGAGCGGATGGGGCAAACCAAGCAAGCCAGCAAATATCATACAATGATCGACGACCTGCTGGCCGACTAACCCAAATATTGAGACGTGGCCGCATTGCAGCACAAAGCTAGCAATAGGTCGCGGCCTTTTGTATACTTTTCGGTCATTTTTAATGACCTGTTTATTACATAGCTGGAGTCCTTCATGGCACGCGTAACTGTTCAAGACGCCGTTGAAAAAATTGGTAACCGTTTCGATCTCGTTCTGGTTGCGGCTCGCCGCGCCCGCCAAATGCAAACCGGTGGTAAAGACGCCTTAGTCGCAGAAGAAAACGACAAGTACACTGTGCTCTCTCTACGCGAAGTAGAAGAAGGACTGATTAACAAAGAAGTACTCGACGCCCGCGAGCGTCAAGAGAAGCAAGAGCAAGAAGCCGCCGAAATGGCAGCGGTTAGCACCATTTCTGGTCAACGTTAAACGCGTCATTTATCAGGGACAGGCCGTTTGTATCTATTTGATAGCCTGAAAGAAGTTGCTAGTCAATATTTGCCGGAGTCACAGCTTGAAGCGCTCCGGCAAGCTTACCTAGTAGCACGGGATGCCCATGACGGGCAGACTCGTTCAACGGGCGAACCTTACATCATTCACCCCATTGCGGTAGCACGGATCCTGGCAGAAATGCGTTTGGATTGTGAAACCCTCATGGCGGCGTTATTACACGATGTCATTGAAGACACCGAGGTGACCAAAGACGATCTGCAGCAGCGCTTTGGTGATGTGGTGGCTGAACTGGTTGACGGCGTGTCTAAGCTCGACAAGCTCAAATTCCGTGATCGCAAAGAAGCCCAAGCCGAGAACTTTCGCAAAATGGTCATGGCCATGGCGCATGACATTCGCGTTATTTTGATCAAACTCGGCGATCGTACCCATAACATGCGCACACTGGGCGCCCTACGTCCGGATAAAAAGCGTCGTATTGCCCGCGAAACCCTAGAGATTTTTGCCCCACTCGCTCATCGTTTAGGTATCCATAATATAAAAGTCGAGCTCGAAGAGCTGGGCTTTGAAGCCCTCTACCCCAATCGCTATCGCGTGCTCAAAAAAGTGATTGCGCAAGCTCGGGGAAACCGCAAAGAGATGATTCAAAAAATCCATGCGGAAATCGAAGGGCGACTTGAAGATGCTGGCATTGAGGCCCGTGTACTGGGCCGAGAAAAAAATCTCTATTCCATCTACAACAAGATGAGAAACAAAGAGCAGCGTTTCCATACCATCATGGATTTGTATGCGTTTCGGGTGATCGTGCGCGATCTCGATACCTGTTATCGGGTGCTGGGGCAAATGCACAGCCTGTATAAGCCTCGCCCTAGCCGCGTCAAAGATTATATCGCCGTTCCCAAAGCGAACGGCTATCAATCACTGCATACGTCGATGATCGGCCCCCACGGTGTCCCGGTTGAAGTGCAGATTCGTACCGAAGATATGGATCAAATGGCGGATAAAGGGGTCGCGGCGCACTGGGCTTATAAAAACGGCTCCGATCGTCCATCAGGGACCACCGCGCAAAAACGGGCGCAACGATGGATGCAAAACATTATCGAGCTGCAACAAAGTGCCGGGAGCTCCTTTGAGTTCATCGAAAGCGTTAAGTCAGACCTTTTCCCCGATGAGCTTTACGTCTTTACGCCGAAAGGGCGAATTGTCGAGCTGCCGGTCGATGCGACCGCGGTCGATTTTGCCTATGCCGTGCATACGGATGTCGGCAATACCTGTGTCGGTGCGCGAGTTAATCGTCAGCCCTATCCGCTCAGTCAGCCGTTAAAAAACGGCCAGACCGTCGAGATCATCACTGCGCCAGGCGCGCGCCCCAATGCCGCTTGGCTTAACTATGTGGTCACGGCACGGGCGCGTACCAAGATTCGTCAGGTACTGAAAACCATGCGTCGGGAAGAGTCGGTGACCTTAGGCCGCCGCTTACTCAATCATGCGCTTGGGGAACAAAACTTGCCGGACATCGACGCCGCGCGAGTCGATACCGTGTTAAGCGATCTCAAGCTCAAAACCAGCGACGACTTACTCGCCTCGATTGGTTTGGGTGAACTCATGAGCGTGGTGATAGCACGTCGCTTACTGAATCAAGACCCGGCCGCGCCTACCGAAGGTAAAATGCCGATTCGCGGTGCCGATGGCATTCTAGTGACCTATGCCAACTGTTGTCGCCCCATTCCAGGCGATCCTATCATTGCCCATGTTAGTCCCGGCAAGGGGTTGGTGATTCACCGTGAAACCTGTGCCAATATTCGCGGTCACCGCCAAGAGCCGGATAAGTATATGCCGGTGGAATGGGCGGATGATTTTGAGCAAGAGTTCAGTACCCGCGTCAGAGTCGATATGCAAAACCATCAAGGCGCGTTGGCCGATTTAACCAACACCATTGCCTCAACGGGCTCCAATATCCAAGGGCTCTCCACTGAAGAGCGTGATGGTCGCTTGTACACTATCTTTGTTCGATTAACGACCAAAGATCGGGTGCACCTCGCCAACATTATGCGCCGCCTGCGGGTGATGCCCAATGTGGTGAAGGTCAGCCGCCAAAAGAACTGATCGTCGCGATACATTATTATTGTCTGTCGCCCACCCTTTTGGTGGGCGCGTTTGTCTTTCGTCTGTCATTTACGGAATTGAATCATGACACCTGAACGCTTTGAACGCATTCATCAGGTGCTGGCAAAGCGCCAGCCTGATCTCACTGTGTGTATGGAGCAAGTCCACAAGCCCAATAACATTTCTGCCATCATTCGTACTGCCGATGCGGTGGGCATTCATCGTATGCATGCGGTATGGCCAGAAGGCACCAAAATGCGGACCTTAGGCGGTACATCTGCCGGTTCACGCAATTGGATTGACGTGGTCACCCATAACACGACCGCGGATGCTTTTGAGGCCATGCAAGCGCAAGGCATGCAAGTATTGGTCACTAACCTATCGGAAACGGCCATCGACTTTCGTGAGGTTGATTACACCCGACCAACCGCCATTATCCTCGGCCAAGAAAAACATGGCATCAGTCGCGAAGCGCTCGATAAAGCCGATCAAGACATCCTCATTCCAATGGTGGGTATGGTACAGTCGCTGAACGTGTCAGTGGCTAGCGCCTTGATTTTGTACGAAGCGCAACGCCAACGCCAAGCGGCAGGCATGTACCAGTTGGCGAAGACACGCTTGCCCGACGATGAAGTGCATCACATCCTGTTTGAGCGCGGTCATCCGGTGCTCGCCCGCGTGGCCAAGCAAAAGGGGCTGCCTTATCCGCCACTCGATGACAATGGGCAAATTATTGCTGACGAAACATGGTGGGCGAGCATGCAGGCGGCAAAACACGCGCGTTAATCGCTTAGCAAGCTCAACCTGACGGATAAAGAAACGGATGCAATCTTCCATGCTTAGCGCAGTAACCGTCGATACCTTTAAGGGTGTCGGCAGTAAAATGGCTGAAAAGCTGGCTAAAATCGGCCTGCATACGGTGCAGGACGTGTTGTTTCATCTGCCGTATCGCTATGAAGATCGCACCCGAGTGTGGCCGGTTGCCAGTCTATTACCTGGCCAGCATGCCACCATCGAAGGTGAAATCACCCATAATGACACCGTGTTTGGCCGCCGCCGGATGCTCACGGTTCGGGTGCAAGATGGCAGCGGCGCGTTAACGCTACGCTTTTTCAATTTTAATGCCGCGATGAAAAATAGCTTGGCGGTCGGCAAACAGGTGAAAGCCTATGGCGAACTTAAACGGGGCAAACACGGGCTAGAAATCATTCACCCCGAGTATCAAGTCTTTTCCGAGCCCTCCGAGTTGGTGATGGAAGAAACGCTGACGCCGGTCTACCCGACCACCGAGGGGCTGCGCCAAGCAACGCTACGTCAGCTCACCGACCAAGCGCTAGCTTTATTAGATAAAAGCGGTGTCGAAGAATTACTCCCTGAAGGCTTGTACGATCGACAACTGTCTTTGCGTGACGCCTTACACCTATTGCACCGCCCTCCGCCAGAGACGGTACTGGATGATTTATTAACGGGCCAACATCCCGCCCAGCGACGATTAATCATTGAAGAGCTCCTTGCCCAGCACCTGTCGATGCTGTCAGTTCGTCATCACGCACAGCAAGTGAAAGGGGTCGCCCTCGCCCCGAGTCACTCGCTCGGACAACGCCTGTTAGACAATTTGCCCTTCTCTCCCACAGGGGCACAATCACGAGTGGTTAGCGAGATCAGTGCCGATTTAGCCAAACCATTCCCGATGATGCGCTTAGTCCAAGGTGATGTCGGCGCCGGTAAAACCTTGGTCGCCGTACTCGCCGCCTTACAAGCTATCGAACAAGGCCATCAGGTTGCGTTAATGGCACCGACCGAGCTATTGGCCGAGCAACACGCCACCAATTTTGCCCAATGGCTAGAGCCGCTAGGTATCCAAGTCGGCTGGCTTGCCGGTAAATTAAAAGGCAAGGCACGGACACAAACCTTGGCACACATCGCCGACGGCGAGGCGCAAATGGTGGTCGGTACTCATGCGTTATTTCAAGCCAGTGTCCAATTTAAAAGCTTGGCGCTGGTGATCATCGACGAGCAACACCGGTTTGGTGTCCACCAACGGCTTGCCTTGCGTGAAAAAGGCGAGCAACAGGGCGCGCATCCACATCAGTTGATCATGACCGCTACGCCTATTCCACGCACCTTGGCGATGACCGCCTATGCCGACTTAGAAACCTCGGTGATTGATGAATTGCCACCAGGACGCACGCCGATTCAAACCGTTGCGGTGCCGGACACGCGCCGTGATGACATTATTGCCCGGGTCAACGCCGCCTGCAGTGATGGTCGGCAAGCCTATTGGGTATGCACATTAATTGAAGAGTCTGACGCTTTAGAGGCGCAAGCCGCTGAAGATACGACTACGGCACTCAAAGAAGCGTTACCGAATCTGACCATTGGCCTGGTTCATGGCCGAATGAAAGCGGCGGAAAAACACGCAGTGATGGATGCCTTTAAGCAAGGCGAGGTGCAGTTATTGGTGGCAACCACTGTCATTGAAGTGGGCGTCGATGTCCCTAACGCCAGCCTAATGATTATCGAAAACCCTGAACGACTCGGGCTGGCACAACTCCACCAGCTACGTGGCCGTGTCGGTCGTGGATCCGTCGCCAGCCATTGTGTGCTGCTTTATCATGCCCCTTTGTCGACAACAGCCACTCAGCGCTTGGGCGTACTGCGAGACAGCAATGACGGCTTTGTCATTGCTCAACGCGATCTCGATATCCGTGGGCCAGGCGAGTTATTGGGCACCCGCCAGACCGGTTTGGCTGAGTTTAAAATTGCCGATTTAGTCCGCGACCAAGCGCTGATCCCCGAGGTACAAAAGCTGGCCAGTCATTTGCACCAGCACTACCCCAAACATGCACAGGCCATCATTCGCCGCTGGTTGGGACATAAAACCCACTATTCCAACGCCTAATGGCCGCTTAACGCGGCCTATTTACCGACCGGGAACGTCATTTGGATCCGCAGCCCGCCTTCGGTCCGTGATGATAAACGAATATCGCCATGAAGCTGTTCAACAATCCGTTTCACGATCGCAAGCCCTAGCCCTGTTCCTTCGCTACCCCGCGCCGTATCGCCGCGAGTAAACGGCTGGAACAAGGTATTTTCGAGACTCGCATCAATGCCCGGACCATTATCTTCCACCTCCACCCATTGATACGTATGGTCCGCATTGCTACCACACCGCAGCCTTACCCAGCCATTGCCATAACGCACCGCATTAACCACGAGGTTGGTAACCGCCCGTTTTAGCGCCACCGAGTTGGCATATAAATCACCGTGCAGCGATTCTAAGTCCAAGACAATATCAACGCCCATTGACTGCTGATGGTTCGCTACATCGCGACAGATGGTGGATAAATCAACGGGATCCGGATCTTGCTGTTGCACCGCGCGTAAATAATCCATGAATTGATTAATGATCTCATTACACTCTTCCGTGTCTTCGGTGATGCTATCGGCCAAATACGCATCGTCGGATGACATCATTTCAGTCGCCAGTCGAATGCGCGTGAGTGGTGTGCGTAAATCATGGCTGACGCCCGCCATTAACAAGGCGCGATCTTCTTCGAGTTTACGTATCCCTGCTGACATTTTATTAAAGGCCACGGTCACCGCCTGAATTTCTGACGCCCCCCGGGGTGGGACGGGATCAGGAAAGCGACCATCGGCGACATCGAGCGCGGCCCGCTCCAACGCAACCAGGGGTCGGTTTTGCATCTTAATAAACAACCAGCCGCCGGCAATCACCAACAACGCAATCACCAAGCTATATTGAAACAGCGGCGCAAAGTCATCTTGATGCAGCTCCGATAAGGGGATCCGCATTAAAAAATCATCAATGGCCTCAAACTTCAGCCATAACACATAGCTTTCTTCGCCACTGACCAGGCGCACTTGGGTCTTTGTTCCGAGCTCTTCGCTAATATGTTCGCTTAAGTAGTCAATCTCCATCGCATCTTGGAACGCGCTTGCGCGCTCACTGCTTGGCGCATGGAGGGTTACCCCAATTTGTTCCAGCAATTGTCGGCGCACCGGCTCACCCAGATGAAGGACTTCACCATCTTTCAGATACCAGTCTTCTTCCAGCATCAAGCGGACTTCAAAGGCTAAAATCTTATTGAACTGCTGCAAGCTCGGCAGCAACGCATAATTAACAATGGTCAGGTAAGAAAAAACTTGGCTGGCAATTAATAAGCCAGCCAAAATCAATAAGGTTCGCGCGAAGCTCGTCCGCGGTGACATCCGCATCGCTACACCTCACCATCAGGCACAAACACGTAGCCGAGTCCCCACACCGTTTGGATATAACGCGGTTTGCTTGGATCCTCCTCGACCATACGGCGTAAACGGGAGATTTGTACATCAATCGAGCGCTCCATCGCTGAGTACTCGCGGCCACGCGCCATGTTCATGAGTTTGTCCCGAGAAAGCGGCTCACGCGCATTGGTCACTAAAGCTTTGAGCACTGCAAATTCCCCCGAGGTGAGTGTCATCGGTTCGTCATTACGAAACATCTCACGCGTGCCCAAATTAAGACGAAACTCACCAAAGGTGACCGTGGTGGAGTCAGCACTCGGCGCGCCAGGCGCTTCTATTGTTTGACGGCGTAAAACCGCACGCACCCGAGCCAGTAATTCTCGTGGGTTAAACGGCTTAGGTAAGTAATCGTCGGCTCCGACCTCCAAACCGACAATTCGGTCAATTTCATCCCCTTTCGCCGTCAGCATTAAAATGGGCAATTGATTATTGGCTTGGCGCAAGCGGCGGCATATCGACAGGCCATCTTCCCCAGGGAGCATTAAATCAAGCACCATAAGATTAAAGGCTTCACGCGCCAATAATCGATCCATTTGTTCGGCATTGGCGACACTTCGTACCTGAAACCCTTGCTCGGTCAGGTAGCGCTCTAGCAGTGAACGCAGACGCATATCATCATCCACGACTAGAATTTTATAGTTCTCTTGCATGCTTCGCCCTCAATGCTGTTCGCTGCCTAATCATCAAGCAGCTATTACCGTCATCTGATTGAATTTTGCCACAGTTGTGCGCCAGGCCGCGTGTTTGTCCGCACAGAACTGTACGGTAAATTGTTACCGAGTGTTGCCTCGACAAGCTCACTCGCTTCTTGTACTTTCCTGAACAAGGTTATATCGCACGACGCCAGTTGGCTAGTGAAAGGAGAGGTAACGTGAAAACCAAATTGGTGACCCGTGAAGGGTTTAATGCGCTCAAAACCGAGCACGATTACCTGTGGCACGAGCGACGTCCAGAAGTGACCAAAATTGTCAGCTGGGCCGCCAGTTTAGGGGATCGTTCAGAAAACGCGGACTACACCTATAATAAACGGCTGTTGCGGCAAATCGACCGCCGTGTCCGCTACCTGCGCAAGCGGCTGAACGACTTAACCATTGTCGATTATGCGCCCGAGCAAGAGGGCCGAGTGTTTTTTGGCGCCTGGGTCGAGATTGAAAACGAGGCCGGCGACACCAAGCAATTTCGCATTGTCGGTCCCGATGAAATTTATGAGCGCAAAGACTACATTTCGATTGATGCCCCCATGGCGCGCGCGTTATTGAAAAAAGCGGTCGACGATGACGTCGTGGTGTCAACGCCGGAAGGCGAAAAACAGTGGTTTATCAATACTATCACCTATCCCAAGCCAGGCAATGATTCAGTCTGAGCATCACTCATCTTGATGACCTTGATGGGAACGAAAAGGAAACACATGCACACATCGATTATCCAAACCCTGGCCCAAGAGCTTAATGTCGCGCCTGGCCAGGTCAACACCGCGGTAACACTGCTGGACGACGGAAACACTGTCCCTTTTATCGCCCGCTACCGTAAAGAAGCCACGCAAGGTTTAGACGATTCGCAGTTACGCACCCTTGAGACCCGTTTGGTCTATCTGCGCGAATTAGACGCTCGTCGTGACACCATCCTCAAATCGATTGACGAACAAGGCAAGCTGACCGAGGGGCTACGCCGCGATATTATCGCCGCAGAGAGCAAAAACCGACTGGAAGATTTATACCTTCCCTACAAACCGAAACGCCGGACCAAAGGGCAGATTGCCATCGAAGCAGGGTTGGAACCTCTTGCTGATACGCTATGGCACGATCCATCCCAAACACCTGAGACCACCGCCGCACCATTTGTGGCCCCTGATAAAGGTGTGGCCGATACCAAAGCGGCGCTGGATGGTGCCCGAGCGATCATGATGGAGCGTCTTGCCGAAGATGCCAGCCTGCTTGAAACGCTACGCCAATACCTGAAGCAATATGCGGTGCTGCGCGCCACCGTGGTTGCTGGTCAGGAAGACGCCGGTGCCAAGTTTAAAGACTACTTTGATCACCAAGAGTCGATTGCCAAAGTGCCTTCTCACCGCGCGCTGGCCATGTTGCGCGGCCGCAACGAAGGCGTATTACAGCTGGCATTGATTGCCGATCCGGATCAAGATCCAGCAAGCAAGCAAAGCGTGTGCGAGACCATGATCGCTCAGCATTATCAGCTTTCTTTGGGCAGCGCCCCAGCTGACCGCTGGCGCCAACAAGTGATAGCCTTTGCCTGGCGGGTCAAAATCTTGATGCACCTAGAAACTGAGTTTATGGCTAACCTCAAAGAGCGGGCGGAAGACGATGCCATTGATGTGTTTGCCGCCAACCTCAAAGATGTATTGATGGCCGCGCCAGCAGGCCCTCGCTGCACCTTAGGTATTGATCCTGGCCTGCGTACCGGCTGCAAGGTCGCCGTGGTTGACGGCACCGGCAAACTGCTCGATACCGCCACCATTTATCCTACCGCACCTCGACATGATATAGACGGCGCAAGCAAAGTGCTGCACCGCTTTATTAAAAGCCATAACGTGAGTTTGATTGCCGTGGGCAATGGCACTGCCTCTCGCGAGACAGAAAGCTTTGTGACCACCTTGCTCAAGCAGGCTGATTTAAGCATTCAAACGGTGATGGTCAGCGAAGCCGGTGCCTCGGTTTACTCAGCCTCTGAGCTAGCGGCTAACGAGTTTCCAGACTTAGATGTGTCGCTCCGTGGCGCCGTCTCAATCGCTCGTCGCCTGCAAGATCCTTTGGCGGAGCTGGTAAAGATTGATCCTAAGTCGATTGGGGTGGGCCAATACCAGCATGATGTCTCTCAGCACCAACTGGCCAAAAAGCTTGATGCGGTGGTGGAAGATTGTGTCAACGCCGTGGGCGTAGATTTGAATATTGCCTCTGCACCGTTGCTCACGCGCGTGGCGGGCTTAAGCCAAACGATGGCACAAAACATTGTTGCGTTTCGCGACCAAAACGGCCGCTTTAATGAGCGCAAGACACTGCTGAAAGTACCTCGTTTGGGCCCCAAAGCCTATGAACAGTGCGCGGGATTTTTACGCGTCATGGACGGTACCAATCCGCTCGACCGCTCCGGCGTTCACCCAGAAACCTACCCACTGGTCAAACACATCGCCCAAAAGACGGGTAAAGCGGTCGATGCATTAATCGGCAACGGGGGCGTACT
This sequence comes from Salinivibrio sp. MA440, assembly GCF_001996265.1. Lineage (NCBI taxonomy): Bacteria > Pseudomonadati > Pseudomonadota > Gammaproteobacteria > Vibrionales > Vibrionaceae > Salinivibrio > Salinivibrio sp. MA440. The sequence goes on along the minus strand of NZ_MUFI01000004.1, from coordinate 83,983 downwards.
GCAAAGTTTAAACGCCAATGATTATGCCAATGACACCTTTGGGGCGATCACTGTCGCCGATGTGCTGAGTGAGCTTGCGAAACCCGGTCGCGATCCGCGTCCAGAGTTCAAAACGGCGACCTTTGCCGATGGCATTAATCAAATCAGTGATTTGAAGCCTGGGATACAGCTCGAAGGTGTGGTGACCAATGTCACTCACTTTGGCGCCTTCGTCGACGTGGGTGTTCATCAAGACGGTTTAGTCCATATCTCTGCGCTGTCGACGCGCTTTGTCAGCGACCCACGTGAGGTGGTCAAAGCCGGTGATGTAGTAAAAGTTAAAGTCATGGAAGTGGACGTGGCGCGCAAACGGATTGGCTTATCAATGCGTCTTGATGATACGCCCGAGGCATCGGAAGCGAACGCGAAAGCGAGGCCGACTAAGCAGCGCGAAAGCAAGGCGCCCAAACAGCAATCATCATCTTCCCTAGGAGGGAGCATGGCCGATGCCTTTGCGCGCGCCAAGCGCTCTTAAAGTCAAAGGTATATAGAGCTAACCTAATAGTGCCTAACAAATGGCATATTTAGACACTAATGGCCCCGCCAATACTGGCGGGGCTTTTTATATTTTGTCTTAATCAGGACATGGCTTAAGGACTGGATCGTATTAAATCACAATCAATACTTCGGAGGGCATGTTCGCCACGCTTGCCTGCTGGTAGCGCATCGCCACTACCGCACGCGTTTGCTCAAACCGTTTTAGCTGCTCAATTTTTTCTAACACTTCTTCGGGCATTTTTAAGCCCATCGTGTAGCCATTATCTTGGCGAGCTTGCTCACTGGGATCCGTGCGTGCTATGGCATCGATACGACCTGCGATATTGGCGCCATCGTAGTCGGCATGCGTTAATGAATCACGCTGATAGTCCAGCGAGTAGTTGGGGTGTTGGGCAGGATCCCAGGATGAACGTCCCAGCTGCTTATCTTGATCAGAAGGGGCTTTACCATTGTCGGGCTCGGGAGATGACTTAGCAGGGACGATTTTTTCGCGCAAGCGATTGTCCCGCGCAACTTGCTCCGTTGGCGGGTTCACCGATGGCGCGACAGTTGGAATACTGACGCTGGCTGGCGATATGTTCATCTGATGCTACCTCCCACACCAGCTGAAGGCCTAATTGTTAGTGCGGCCTTGTCGTCTTTCTATCAGTTTAGACGATAACCGCGAGTATTGTACCTATTGTACCTAAGGCCGACACAAATTTACCCGCAGTGTACGATGAATCATCGCTTTCTTGGACTTTCTCCGGATGATCCATCCCCAATGCGCCGTAGGTAAACGACTTTACGGCGGACGTTTCTTCCGGCTCTTTTCCCTCTTGGGCTTTAGCGACCGCACCAGCGTTGGCGCCGTCTTTCACGTCAGCGCCGCCTTTCACGTCAACATGGTGTTTTGCGGCTTGAGGCGAAGCCGGTTTATCACCTTCTTTGACCTCATTCGCTTTTGCGACGTGATCCTTAAAAGTATTGGCTTTGGACACCTGCTCAGCTTGTTTGTCCGCATTTTGCTGCGGCTGTGCCGGCGTTTTGGACTTCATCGCTTGATGATACGCCGGAGACTGCCCAACGTTACCTACGTTCATTATGGTCTCTCCTTATGCCAAAACAAGTGACATAGTTAACTTATCGGCAGAACCGTGACAGGATTGAGTCAATTCTACCAAAAAAATGATCCGCACTGGCTATGTTGCCGGCAACTTGTTGCCTAAAAAGGCTTTTAGCTTGTCTATCACCGCTTCAGGCTCGGTCACGAACGGCGCGTGAGCACTGTGTGTCAGGACCTCACTGTGTGAGTCCGGAGCCAATGTTGATACCGCATCAGCCACCGATACCGGCACTAAACCATCTAACCGCCCATACATTCTCAACCAAGGCACCTTGATAGCGCCACAGCCCTGACGCAAATCCGTATCTGCTAACATGGCTAAGCCATCCGCAAGCGCACGAGGGTCCGGTGTTGGCCGCGAAAATACCGCTTGCTTAAGCGCTTTTACATCTTTTCTCGCGGTTGGTGATCCCATCGCTTGCAGCGCCATAAAGCGCTCTACTGTCAGCGAAAGGTCACGCTCAAGCTGACGAGCAAAGTCACCGAGCACCCCAGGTTTAATTCCTCGCCACCCAGGTTCGGCAACAAACTTGGGTGAGCTGGCGATGGTAACCAATCTAGTTACACGCTGTGGCGATAAAAGCGCGGCTTGTGTTGCCACTAACCCACCTAACGACCAGCCTATCCAAGTGGCATCTACTGGTGATTCTTTAAGCAACACTTGTGCCAGATCTTCGATATTAAGCCCCGGTTGTGCCGCGCTATAGCCAAAACCGGGTAAATCAACACAGTGCACCCGAAAGTGTGGTGTTAGGTACGGCAAGATTAATGACCACACTGCGCTGTTCATACCCCAACCATGAATGAGAACCAGATCGGGTCCTTGTCCGTGCGACTGCCAATCACATTCCGCCATGTTTACACTGCCTTGATTGCTTTTTACTCAGGACGCTTATGATATCAACAATCGTGCCACGGCGCTTTACACGTGTACTGACCCACTGGCGAGGCAAACTCTTGCCCTTACAGTGTCCCGTTTGCCACCTCGCCTTGCCTGCCCATCACTCCCTGTGCTGTGATGCGTGTTGGGATGCCCATCATCAGTGTTTACTTTGTCAGTGTTGTGGACTGCCTGTTTCACAACCACAAGCGCGATGTGGCGCCTGCCTCAGCCAGCCGCCAGCTTGGGACCGCTTGGTTGCTATCAGTGGCTACCATGATCCTCTCCCGCAGTTAATTCACGCGTTCAAATACCAAGGAGCCTTCGAGCTGGCATTGCCGTTTGCCCAGCAGCTCAGTGATCGTATTCTCACCCCCGCACCGGTGCTGTTGCCGGTGCCGCTGCATTGGCGACGTCGTTGGCAACGAGGGTTTAATCAAAGTCTGCACTTGGCTTGGGCACTTGCCGACAACCTTGATACTCGGGTGGTGGATACGTACTTGTCTCGCGCCCGACATACCGCGCCACAACAAGGTCTCAGTCGGCAAGACAGGTTACATAATCTGTGTGGTGCTTTTGCTCTTCATGGCCCGCTCCCCGCTTCTCATGTCGCCATCGTCGACGATGTCGTCACCACCGGACAAACGGTATCGCAATTATGTCGATTACTGCGCAAAGCCGGTGCAAAAACGATCGATGTTTACTGTTTGGCCCGTACCGATCTACCCTAGCGGTAAGCGTGCTACCCCTGCACATAAAGTAGCCACATGGTTCGAGGGGTGATAGCCAAAGCAAACCGGAGTACACTGTATAAAACACACTGGATTAGTCAGGTATTTGTCGTGTCAGAAGTCAATATTTCAGAAAATGCACAAAGCCACTTTGTGAAGTTGCTTGAGCAGCAGCCCGAGGGCACCCATATTCGCGTGTTTGTTGTCAATCCAGGCACGCCAAACGCAGAGTGCGGTGTCTCATACTGTCCGCCGGAAGCGGTAGAAAGCAGTGATACCGAGATAAAATTCAACGGTTTTTCTGCGTTTATCGACGAACTGAGTCTCCCTTTTCTCGACGAAGCAGAGATCGACTTTGTCACCGATAAAATGGGCTCGCAGCTCACGCTGAAAGCACCGAACGCAAAAATGCGTAAAGTCGCCGATGATGCACCTTTGATGGAGCGCGTCGATTATGTGATTCAAAGCCAGGTAAACCCACAACTTGCCAGCCATGGCGGCCATGTGAACCTGATTGAAATCACTGATGATTCGGTGGCCATCCTCCAATTTGGTGGCGGGTGTAACGGTTGCTCCATGGTGGATGTAACCTTGAAAGAAGGGATTGAAAAGCAGCTATTGGCTGAATTTAGTGGTGAGCTACACGGTGTGCGCGATGTGACCGAGCACGCCCGGGGCGATCACTCTTACTACTAATAGACACCACCACGTTAATAGCAAAACAGGCCATGAGGCCTGTTTTTTGATCACATCAGTGAGTGAGGTATTGTTATGCGCGTCTTTTTTGCCTGTGTCTTGGTCGTCTTTCTGGCCGGTTGCTCGAAAGTGACTAAGCAAAACTACGACCAGTTGGAGGTCGGCATGAGTTATGACGTGGTAGTTGCTCACATTGGCGAGCCAAGCCAATGCGACGACACCATGGGATTGACCCACTGTGTATGGGGTGGCGATGGTCAACACATCAAAGTCTCGTTTGTCGCCGATAAAGCCACCGTGCTGTCGGCGCAAGGGCTAAAATAGCCTCTTAATAGCGCAACGCGTGGTCGGCAAGCAGCACCACAAAGGTCGCAAAGATATGCCATATCGAGAACTTAAAGGTCTGCCACGCGATGCCTTTTTGCGACTGGGTTTTCAGTCGCCACGCATAGCCGACAAAGACCAGATTTAACGTGGTCGCCCCGACCAGATACAGCCAACCACTCATTCCGGTCAGCCAAGGGAAAATCCCCACCACCACCAGCAATAAGGTGTAAAGCAAAACCATGGTCTGAGTAAAGCGAACCCCGTGGGTGACGGGCAGCATCGGCACATCGGCTTTGGCATAATCATGGCGCCGATGAATCGCCAGCGCCCAAAAGTGGGGCGGCGTCCACGTGAATATAATCATCACCAGCAGCAGCGCATGCGCGTGGACCTCGCCTGTCACCGCCGTCCAACCAAGTAGTGGCGGCATTGCGCCGGCCAAACCGCCAATGACAATGTTTTGCGGTGTCGCGGGTTTAAGCCACTGGGTGTATACCAACGCATAACCCACCAGGCTGGCAAAGGTCAACCACGCGGTGAGCGGATTCAGCCACCAACAGGTAATAAAGCCGCTCACCATCAGTGCCACCGCAAACACCAAAGCGGCGCCTTGACTGACACGGCCTTCAGCAACGGGACGATGGCGAGTACGCTGCATTTTGGTATCAATTTTCCAATCAATCACGTGATTAAACACCGCCGCAGCACTGGCTTGTGCGCCAATGCCAAATAATCCCACCAGCACCGCCGACCAGGGTGGCCAGCCGGGCGTGGCTAAACACATCCCCACCAGCGCGGTGAGAAGCAGCATGGCGACCACGCGCGGTTTGGTGAGCTCGTAATAATCACGCCAATTAGCGCCAGCAGGCGTCGATACATTAGCGGTGCGTTGATACTGTGCCATGGTGAGATCCTTGTCGGGCCGACGGTGAAAGACATAAAAACCGGGAGAGCAGTAATATGGCCAGTAGCGACAATCCACCGAGGTTATGCGCCACCGCCACACTTAGCGGCAGCAACGCGACCACGTTGGTCACGCCCAACGTAATTTGAATCGCCAACACACCACTCACTGCCATTGCCAGCGCACGCGCCCCAGCACGCCACAGCATCCATGCCCAAGCGAGCACTAATGCGGTGACCACCATGGCGCCGAGACGGTGCGTGGCATGAATGGTCACCCGCTCGGCATGATTCAGTACGCCAAACTGGTAGGTCTCGCTGTGAGGGCTGATAGGATTAAACGCCGAGGGGGTGAAAAGCTGCCACCAAGGGCTTTCGCAGATAGGTAACTGCGTACAGACCGTGGCGGCATAATTTGCTGAGGTCCAACCGCCCAATCCTATCTGTATGATCACGGCGACCACTGCCACACTGCCCACGCGGCGTGCGGGCGGCGATATTTGCATAACGGGCAGCTTGATTGCCCCTGCCAACACCGCAAGCCAAGCCAGCAAACACACCGTAGTGAAGCCACCGAGCAAATGTGCCATCACCACCACCGGCATTAAGCTTAAGGTGACCGTCCACATCCCGAGCGCCGCTTGCATGACTACCACCACACTCAGCAGCGTGGTCATCGGCCGTAACGCCCGATAATCGGAGCGTCGCCAGCTTATCCAAGTCAACGCAAAAATAGCCAATGCTAAGGTGCCTGCGACATAGCGGTGCAGCATTTCATTCCACGCTTTCGTCACATCCAAGGGCGCGTCGGGGAACCGCAACATCGCCACCGATTGCGCAGTTCCACTGTCGGGCACGCCCAAGTGGCCATAACATCCGGGCCAATCAGGGCAGCCAAGTCCGGCTTCAGTTAAACGGGTAAACGCGCCCAGCCCAACCACCAGCACGGCCAGTATCAGTGTCGATAAGACGGCGAGTTGGTAGCGACGTGTTGCCATAATCAGCCTACCTTAGACAACTTGAGAAGCCGTTTGAGATCGCGCAATAAGCCTTTACCTTGCGCAATCCACTGGGTGTTATCATCACTGACTGGATAGGCCAGCACCACATTGTTCATCGGATCGCTAAGATAAATAGTATTTTTATCAAATGCTTGCTGCTGCCATGCCTGCGCCTGCTCGGTCGTCAAAGTTTGCCATGTCAGTACCTCCGGCGCTTTCGGTGCAGTACTTGTCAGGGCCACGCTAGTGACGCGATCGCGCTCTTTACCCACCGCAATAGGAATTTGCGTTAACTGAAAAAGGGCTTGCTCACACACCAAGTCACACTGCTCTGGCACCCGATAAATCAACCGCCACTGCCCTTGCTCGGGTAACCAATTCAAGGTCGCTGGCTCAGCAAGAAACTGGCCGTAATTGGTGACACCTTTTTGGTACCAACTTTGCTCGAGCACTAATTTGGCCACCACCACCGGCAGTATAAAGATCCCTATCAATGCCACGACAAGCATGCGTCCTTTCATTCGCACTCCTTCCTTTGTGTTTTGTGCCACCATATGCCCGCACCGATACCGACTGCGAGAGCCATCAGTGCCCATTGCAAGGCATAGCCATAGTGCTTCGTCGGCGGCATCACCACTGGCTGCCACACCGGCCTCACCCCTGCTTGCGCCAAGGCATCCCGGCTCGGCGCTGCCACATCCACCAGTTTTTCTGCCCGTATCAGCCACTGCACCTCTAGCGCGGGTAGTCGTGCCTGCAATGTGGGTAAATCAATGCGTTGTACCCGCACCGGCCAGGTTTGCGTTTCCGTCTGTTGCTTAAGCACAACGCGCTTTGACGGTGTGTCAGCAAATCCGAACAGTTGATAGCGCGATGCTAACGTGGGTACGTCCGGCAATGCACGAAGCGCAGGCGCGGCCATCCAGCCCAATTCAACCAACCACCACTGCGATGGCTGCTGGCTTGGAATAAAAGGAAGAAAAAGGCGATAGCCTACGCGGCCTTGGTGAATCTGATTGTCGAGCCACACGGCGAACTCGGGGCGAAACTGGCCATCGATCACCAGGTATTGCCCTTTTTGCACCGAGCCTGTGAGTGATTGTGGTGTTTGGTTGGCGTCAAACCGTGCCAGATGTTGGGCTTTTTGCGCGCCACGCGTCCATTGCCAATGGCTTAACTTGACGAGCAGCAAGACCACAACCACAGTCAATATCAGAAATCCCATTCGTCGTCCTTGTTTCATACTTACCCATTGCGCGAAGGAGCGCTTATGTTGATCAAAGCCATTCTGATTTGTTTACTGGTTTTTATTTTGTTTAACCTCTTTCGTGCCTTGCCCGTGTTATTAAAAGGCGATAATTCAGTGCCTTTATCCCGTTATCTCGGTCGCCGGGTGCTGTTTTCCGTGATTGTCTTCGTGTTATTGCTGATTGCGCTCTCCATGGGCTGGGTTGCCCCCAATCCGCGCCCATACTGAGTTAAAGAATGTAAACCAACACAAACAAGCACAGCCACACCACATCCACAAAGTGCCAATACCACGCACTGGCTTGAAAGCCAAAGTGATGCTCAGGACTAAAATGTCCACGCATCACGCGCAACCAAATAACCAAGAGCATTACGGTTCCCAAGGTCACGTGTAAACCATGGAAGCCCGTCAGTAAGTAGAAGGTGTTGCCATACACGCCTGAATCGAGGCGCAAGTTCATTTCTTGATAGGCATGCACATACTCTTCGCCTTGAAAGAACATAAACACCGCCCCAAGTAAGACGGTCGCCAGTAAAAATCCCTTCAGCCGTCCGCGTTGGTTTTTTTCAATCGCAGTATGGGCAATATGGAGCGTGACCGACGAGGTCAGGAGGATCAGCGTGTTAAGCAAGGGCAGTCCCATCGCGGGCATTGCCGTGGTTTCTATCCCGCCCGGTGTGACAGTCAGTGGCCACTGGGCAACAAAATCCGGCCACAATACCGCCGCGGTCATCGCATTATTGCTGGCCCCGCCTAGCCAAGGTACGGCGATAAAGCGGGCGTAAAAGAGCGCACCAAAGAAGGCACCAAAAAACATCACCTCAGAGAAAATAAACCAGCTCATTCCTTGGCGAAAAGAACGGTCCATTTGAGCCGAGTAGAGGCCTTGCATGGATTCGCGGATCACATCGCGAAACCAGCCGGTCAGCATCACCACAATCAGTACGGTGCCCGCAAGCAACAACCAAGGGCCGTATCCCCCAAACAAGCCGCCTACCGTGGCACCGGCCCCTGCCGCAATTAAAAACAGCGCCAGCGCACCGACAATCGGCCATATACTGGCAGCTGGGACGTAGTAACGTTCAGGCGTCGCCATGATCGCCTCCTTATTCCTTGGCACTGGCGGTGACATCAAACAGCGTATAGGCCAGCGTTAAATGGTTAATGTCATCCGGCAGCTCAGGATCCACATAAAACACCAGGGGCAACGCCGCGTCCTCGCCACGTGGCAATGGCTGCCGGTTAAAACAAAAGCATTCAATCTTGTTAAAGTATTGCGCGGCTATCCCCGGTGAGACCGAGGGTACGGCTTGACCAATGGTGTCATAGCGTGCGTTATTCGTTGCGAGATAATTAATCGTGTGAGTCGCACCAGGGTGCACTTGCATCTGGTTGACTTGGGGCTCAAATGTCCAACGCATCCCCGGATTGGTGTAGGCAATAAATTCAATGGTCACCAAGCGATCTTGGTTAATGCCAGCACTGGATGCGGCCGCCTCGGTATCCGTTTTGCCATTAATGCCCGTCACGTCGCAAAACACGTCGTAGAGCGGAACTAAGGCAAAGGCAAAACCAAACATACCCACGGCGAGCAACAGTAGACGACGAGCGGAGCGCGTTGATTTAGTGACCATAGCGCGTTTCCTCCAGATCCGGCGGTATCTCAAAGGTGTGGTAAGGCGCGGGCGATGGCACGGTCCACTCCAGACCTTCGGCCCCCTCCCAAGGTTTAGCGGCAGCAGGCTCGCCACCACGCGCGCATTTAATGACGACGGCTAAAAAGATGAGTTGCGACAGACCAAAGGCAAAGCCACCAATGCTGACAATGGCGTTCACGTCGGCAAACTGCAGGGCATAATCGGGGATCCGGCGTGGCATGCCTGCGAGGCCGAGAAAATGCATCGGAAAAAAAAGAATATTGACGGAAATCACTGAGCACCAAAAATGCCACTGTGCCAGGGTTTCATTAAACATATGCCCAGTCCATTTAGGCAGCCAGTAATAGGCGGCTGCCATGATCGAGAACACCGCCCCTGAGACTAAAACATAGTGAAAGTGCGCCACCACAAAGTAGGTGTCGTGGTACTGAAAATCAGCCGGTGTGATCGCCAACATTAGCCCAGAAAACCCGCCAATGGTAAATAAGACGATAAATGCAATCGCAAACAGCATCGGCACTTCAAACGTTAGCGAGCCTCGCCACATGGTCGCCACCCAGTTAAACACTTTGACCCCAGTCGGCACCGAGATCAGCATGGTACAGAACATGAAAAACAGCTCGGCAAACACCGGCATCCCGGTAGTGAACATATGATGTGCCCATACCAGAAAGCTTAATCCTGCAATCGAGGCGGTGGCATACACCATGGAGCTGTAACCAAATAGCCGTTTGCGTGAGAACGCCGGCACGATGGCCGAGATAATGCCAAAACTGGGCAAAATCATGATGTAAACTTCTGGGTGACCAAAGAACCAGAAAATGTGCTGGAACAAAACCGGATCACCGCCCCCCGCTGCATCAAAAAAGCTGGTGCCAAAGTATTTATCGGTCAGCACCATGGTCGCTGCTCCCGCTAATACCGGCATCACCGCAATCAGCAAAAAGGCGGTTATCAGCCAGGTCCAGACAAACAGCGGCATTTTCATATAGGTCATGCCAGGCGCGCGCATATTGATAATTGTCACAATCACATTGATCGCCCCCATAATGGAGCTGATCCCCATAATATGTAGGGCAAACACAAATAAGCCGGTGCTATCGGGGCTATAGGTAGTCGACAGTGGCGCGTAGAAGGTCCAGCCAAAGTTGGGGCCGCCACCTTCCATAAATAACGAGCCGATCAACAATAGAAACGCAAACGGCAGAATCCAAAAGCTCCAGTTATTCATCCGTGGTAGCGCCATATCCGGCGCCCCTATCATCATCGGCACCATCCAGTTAGCGAGCCCAGTAAAGGCAGGCATGACCGCGCCAAACACCATAATCAAACCATGAACCGTAGTCATTTGATTAAAAAAGTTGGGCTCTATCAGTTGCAGGCCGGGCTGGAATAATTCCGCACGGATCACCATTGCCATCGCGCCACCCAGCAAAAACATGGTGAAGCTGAAAATCAGATACATGGAGCCGATGTCTTTGTGGTTAGTGGTCAGCACCCAGCGCATGATGCCGCGCGGTTTATGGTGGTGGTCGTCATGAACGGATTCTGGCGTTGTATCTGTCATAGTGCGCTCCTAAAGCTCTTCGCCCGACATCACCGCGTTAACCTGAGCGGCTTGTACCGTCTCGCCGGTGTCATTGCCCCACGCATTGCGCTCGTACGTCACTACCGCTGCTAACTCTTTGAGTGACAATTGCGGTCCAAACGCTTGCATGGCGGTGCCGGCTTTGCCGTTGACGACAATATCGATATGATCGACCAATCGATTTGGTTGCGTCGCAATCTCAGCATCCGCTAACGCTGGGAATACGCCAGGCATGCCTTGCCCTTCACTTTGATGGCACATGCCGCAGCGGCTGTCATAGACTTGTTTGCCCAGCGCCATCAGTTCATCCATCGGCATTTCCATCCCCAATAAGCGTTGCTCTTCTTCGCGAGCTTGTTGCTGAGTGAGTGCGGTTTTTTGCACCCAAGCATCAAATTCTTCTTGCGGCTTGGCGATCACCACAATTGGCATAAAACCGTGGTCTTTACCGCACAGCTCGGCACACTGCCCACGATAAATACCGGGTTTGTCGATTTTGGTCCAAGCCTCATTGATAAACCCAGGGTTGGCATCCTTTTTCACCGCGAAGGCCGGTACCCACCAAGAATGAATCACATCTTGCGACGTGATCAAAAAGCGCACCTTGCGTCCCACCGGTAACACCAAGGGTTGGTCGACTTCTAACAAATAGTTATCGCGTTTTTGTCTTTCGTTGCGGATCTGTTCAGGGCTAGAGGCAAGCAAGGAGAAAAAGGAAACATTGTGATCAAAGTAGCGGTAATGCCACTTCCATTGTGAGCCGGTCACTTGAACGGTTAAATCAGGCTTGGTGGTATCTTCCATATCGAGTAGCACTTGGGTGGCGGGGATCGCCATACCCACCAAAATGAGAAACGGTACGAGCGTCCACGCAATTTCTACCTTGGTACTTTCATGAAACGAAGCAGGCTTGGCGCCTTTGGATTTACGATGGCGGATAATGGCCCAAAACATTACGCCAAACACCAATACCCCTATCGCCACGCAAATATAGAAAATCGTCATATGCAGGTCATACACCTGCTGACTGATGGCCGTGACCCCTTGAGTCAGGTTCCACCCTTCACGTTCGGCAGCCTGCACTTGCCCAGGCAGCAAAGCCATTCCCGATGCCAGTATTGGTTTATGGTAGCTCGACACAGCCCCCTCCTGCTCGCAGGCATGAATGCGTTGCACCTTTGCTTAAACCCACGCAGCTTAAGCAAAGGTTAAGGAAACAACGCGATACATACGATCACAAAAATTAACGTTTTGTTTACATTCAATCTAGGAGAGGTTTGCCCAAAGGACAAAAAATAGACAAAGAAAGATCGTGAGGCCAAGCACAGACTGGAAAGCGAAAGGTGGCACCCGCGCCGCGCTAGATCTCAATATGCAACACCATCGGGGTAAAACGCAGACGATAACGCGGCATCGCCGCCAGTGCGCGCTGCCAAAAACGCCACCTTGGGCAGGGTTTATCAAGTGGGGAGTGTTCTTCAACCCGACAGGCCCAGGGCAAGGCTTGAATGATCGCCATACGCGGATCGGCAAAACCATGTTGATAAGATTCACACCCCAGTTTCTGGCCGATCCGGCTATGGCACTTATCCCCCGCTAAGACTAAACAGGCCTCAACTTGCGGAAAATAGCGACTAATATGCTGGCAAAATGCAGAAATTTCTTGGTTGGTGCACTCAAGTAAGGCTTGATCGCAAATTAACATGGTCGGATGACCCGCAGGGACCGCCAGTTGCGCCAGCCAATCAAGCTGTTTGACCGACCCTTGCACCATCCGGAAACGCTCACTGGTGTGGAATAAACGCTCTCGCCATAACAAGGTTTCGTCAACATCGACTTCTAACCAACGACAACGGCCGTTATCCAGTCGATAAAAGCGGGTATCTAACCCACCACCAACATTAATGATCCATGCCGTGGGATGCTGAGCAAGAAACTGTTTAACAATGGCATCACACTGGCTAGTGAGCGTGGCATAAAGAAGCTGGGTTTGATCGAGATTGTGCCAATCACATTCGGGCTGCATGACACACCCTTGGCATGCGGCGGCCGCCATGGGGTCATAGATCACACCATTGTCAGTCAGGCTCTCACGACTGCGCAGCCACATAGGCTTAAATAGCTTACTGGGAACAGAATGCTGTTGCGTACGCACGGACACCTCCACACACGATAATCAAGGATGATAATAATTATCGTTTAAATGTAGAGAAATGCAAAGATGTTTTTTTAACCGCATTCCATTGGCGGACATCAATGTCCGCCAAGGTGGGAAATCACATCCAATCGGTATTGCGAATCACACCAACAGCAACACCTTCAATCGTCAGTGATTGTGCAGTTAAATCCACCGAGATCGGCATAAATTCATCGTTTTCAGCATGAAGAACAACATTCGACCCTTTCTTCTCTAGCCGTTTGACGGTGACATCGTCATCCACTCGCGCGACGACCACTTGGCCATTATGTACGTCTTGTGTTTTGTGCACCGCCAGTAAGTCACCGTCAAGAATGCCAATATCTTTCATGCTCATGCCGCTAACTCGCAGTAAAAAGTCGGCACTTGGCTTAAACAAGGCTGGATCGACCTGATAGAGGCTCTCAACATGCTCTTGTGCCAAGATGGGCTCACCCGCCGCGACACGGCCAATTAAAGGCAAGCCTTGGTCATCAGGCGTCACCACTTCTTCTTCGCTAATTAAGCGAATACCGCGTGATGCCCCGGGAATAATCTCGAGTACGCCTTTGCGCGCCAACGCTTTCAAATGCTCTTCGGCAGCGTTCGCGGAGCGAAACCCCAGCTGACGGGCGATTTCGGCACGTGTTGGGGGCATCCCTGTGTCTTCAATATGGGTTTTAATCAGCTCGAAGATTTGTTGCTGTCTCGCGGTTAACGGCTTCATGCTCTTACCTGTCTTTTTATACAGTTAACTGTGAGTATATCCAGTAACATACGGCTTGAAAAGGACTAATTATAGACACGAGAAGCGGATCTCATTGTCGGTAGCCGATTCAAACGCGCGCAATCTCGCGTCAATTCTCTGCCTTTGGTTGCAAGTTCGCAGCCATTTTCTGCTATCCTTGGCGCGCATTTTGAATTTGAGGCACTGACAATCATGGCGCTCTGGCAAAAGATTTATTACAAGCTATTGAATTTGCCGCTTTCTGCCTGGGTAAAAACCCAATGTATCCCCTCTGAACCGGTCGAGCAGCTAAACCTGTCTCTCGCACGTCCTATTGTGTACGTGTTGCCGTTTCAGTCTCATTCGGATTTATTAACGCTACGGCGAACCTGTTTACGTCAAGGATTACCGGATCCATTAAAGCCCCTCATTATTGGCGATACCACACTGCCGCGCTATGTCTTTATTAGTCACGGTCGTAAGGTCTTTTCCGCGGATCAAGACTTGCCCAAACGCTCCTTAGCGCATTTTCAAGATCTGCTGCGCTTACATCGTCAAGATAGTGAATTGGATATCCAGCTGGTTCCCGCTTCCGTGTTGTGGCAACGCGATCCGGGGAACGAAACACAACGCCACCAAGCAACGCTGCACGCAATGAATGGGCCAGAAAAATTCTGGACCATCCTTACGCGTGGCCGTGATGGCATGGTGCGGTTAAGCCAAGCGGTATCCTTGCGCTATATGGCGGATAAACACGGCACCGATCAGGCGATCGCCCATAAACTGGCGCGAGTGGCAATGATCCACTTTTCGCGTCAAAAACTCGCGGCTTCAGGCCCACGCTTACCTAATCGTGCTTTGCTCTTCAAACGCCTACTGGCGTCAAAGGCCATCGACAAAGTCGTCCACGATGAAGCACAAAGCCGTGATGTGTCAGTTGAAAAAGTTCGTAAAGAAGCCGTCGACATGATGGAAGAGATTGCGGCAAACTTTTCGTATCGTTTGATTCGATACAGCGACCGCATTCTAACCTGGCTTTGGAATAAACTGTATCAAGGCCTTCATGTTAACAATGCCGAACGGGTTCGCCAGCTGGCACAAGATGGTCACGAGATTGTCTATGTGCCTTGCCATCGCTCGCACATGGATTACCTGCTGCTCTCTTACGTACTGTATAAAGAAGGCTTAGTGCCGCCGCATATTGCCGCGGGTGTCAACCTCAACTTCTTCCCTGCCGGGCCGCTCTTCCGTCGCGGTGGCGCCTTTTTTATTCGCCGCAGTTTTAAAGGCAATCGCTTATATTCCACCGTTTTTCGTGAATACTTGGCCGAGTTGTTTGCCCGCGGTTATTCGGTCGAATATTTCGCTGAAGGCGGGCGCTCGCGCACTGGTCGCTTACTGTCGGCCAAAACGGGGATGTTATCGATGACCTTGCAAGCCATGCTGCGCGGGCAACAGCGTCCTATCACCTTAGTGCCTGTCTATATCGGCTACGAGCATGTGATGGAAGTGAACACTTATGCCAAAGAGCTACAGGGCCAGCGTAAAGAAAAAGAGAGCTTTGGTCAGGTAATCGGGATCGTGCGTAAGTTGCGCAATTATGGCCTTGGCTATGTCAACTTCGGTGAGCCGATTGCGCTCAATCAACACCTCAATGAGAAAGTGCCAGATTGGCATGATTATATTGATCCAATGGAGCCTCAAAAGCCGGCTTGGATGAATCCAGTGGTGAGTGAGTTAGCGACCAAGGTCATGACCCATATCAACGATGCCGCCGCGACCAATGCGCTGAACCTCTGTGCGACCGCGCTGCTCGCCTCGCGCCAACGAGCCCTGAGCCGAGAAGCCTTAGAAGCACAGATTGCGGTCTATCAAGGCCTACTGACTCAGGCCCCATATTCCACCAGTAGCAGTGTCCCACAAGCCTCGCCGGTAGAATTGGTCGAGCATGCGTTGTCGTTAAATAAACTGGTGGTCGAGAAAGACACCATGGGTGAAGTCATTTCGCTTGATCGCCAGCAAGCCATCTTAATGACTTACTATCGCAATAATGTGATCCACCTAGTGGCACTGCCATCACTGATTGCACAAATCCTGGTAACCCACCAAACCATCAGTCAATCCGGCTTGCGGGCTTGTGTGCAGCAGTTGTATCCCTTGCTCAAAGCAGAACTCTTTATGAGCTTTGATGATGCCGGACTCGACAGCTACTTTGATGCACTCTTACATGCCATGCATGCGCAGTCCTTGTTGTGCTGTGAGGGCGACAAAGTCACCATGAATAATGCCAAGCTCGGCGAGCTACAATTACTCGGCCGTACCATTGCCGAAACCCTGCAGCGCTATGCCATTACCTTGACCTTGTTCACCCATCAGCCACACATTGATAAGCGCGATTTGGAAAAACACAGCCAAATGTTAGCGCAACGACTCAGCCGTTTGCATGGTATCAATGCGCCTGAGTTTTTCGATAAACAGGTCTTTACCATCTTTATCGATACCCTGCGCGAGCAAGGCTATTTAGACGATGATGCCAAAGCCAATGCTGAGCGCATCCAGGCCTTAAATGACTTTGTCTGTGGTTTGATCTCACCAGAAGTGCAATTAACAATTCAAGCCGTGCTAAATCAGCCGCTGAATGAAAGCCAGCGTGATGATAGCTAACAGGATACCGTCAGCTTGTGGTGCCCACAAGCTCGTGGTTTTCATAAGCTCTTGGTTAACATAAGATATTGATTAAAAAGCTTTGATGGCCATAAACAGTTAGATACTTAAAAAAAGGCGCTTCATTCAGAAGCGCCTTTTTAGTGTCTCGTTGTTGATGATAAGAGCGACAACATTAACCGTAAATACCGGCCAAAACACCAATGAAGACCACTAAACCGACATAGTTATTGTTTAAAAAAGCCTGAAAACATGCCATGCGTTCCCGTTCACGGGCAAGATAGTGTTGATAAACAAATAGCGCAAAGGCCGCTAATAGGCTCCATTGGTAACCGGCCGCCAGCTCTAGCCATTGCCCGGCGAGCATCAATAGCGCAAGCGTCAATAACTGCAATACACCAACCGCGGCTTTATCCCAACGTCCGAACAAGATGGCGGTCGATTTAATCCCAATCTTTAGATCATCATCGCGGTCCACCATGGCGTACAAGGTGTCGTAAGCAATAGTCCAGCAAATATTGGCCATAAATAGCAGCCAAATCACCGGAGGGAGTGCCCCTTGTGCCGCAGCAAACGCCATCGGGATCGCCCAGCTAAACGCCAGCCCCAACACCAGCTGGGGAAGATGGGTATAGCGCTTCATAAACGGGTAAATAAACGCCAGCGCCACCCCGACAAACGAGAGCTGAATGGTGAGCGTATTTTGGGTTAACACCAATAAAAATGCGCCTAACACTAGCGCAATAAAGAAACCCAGCGCTTCTTTCTCGCCAATCCGCCCTGAGGGCAAAGGACGCGCTTTGGTGCGTTTGACGTGACCATCAAAGTGGCGATCCGCATAATCGTTAATCACGCAGCCGGCAGCACGCATCATATACACCCCGAGCACAAAGACGACCAGGGTCAGCAACGCCGGCATGCCATCGGCGGCTAAAAATAACGCCCATAATGTTGGCCAGAGTAATAATAAAGTGCCAATGGGACGGTCTAAACGTGCAAGCTGGCCATAAGCAGCCAATTTCGTGCTCATGCAGGCGCCTCCTTGCCATATAAGGGCGAGTGAGGCAAAAAGAGTTCGGCCACTAACATGGGTCGATTATGGAGCCAAAGACGTGAGCGACGGGCATAAAGCTGGTGTGACAAGCAAGAGACATGCGCGGTTTCAATCGCATCGCGGCGAGAGGCCCGCTGTTTAAACACATGCTGACCCAGTGGTTCGGTCCCCAGCGCGTGTAAGTGACCACCCTGTCCCTCTAAGGTAGAAGCCGGCATTAGCGTTCGCGCACAGAGCCAAGCTTGTCCGTCACCTTTGAGGACGACTTCCCGTACCACACAGGCCTCTGGGCCAATCAAAGCGGTTTCATGATCGGTCAATTTGTCCGGCGTCAGTTGATAGACCTGGAGCACATCGACATCGAAGTCCTGACAGTGGCGTTTGAGTCGCGCCGTCATGGAGTGTGATTCTAACAACCAGCTGCCTTTTGCGGTGCGCTTTAACGCCGCAATATCGGGTCGCTCCCAGCGTGCCTGTTGCAGCGCCTCTAGATAGGTATGATTTAAGTCTGACATTATTTCCTGTGCCACATCGCGCAAAATTCGCCTGTCCGTCCCCCTATGAGGCGGACAATGTTGCTATACTCGGCGGGTAATTGTATCAGGCTGACCGCGATTGGAGAATGCGCACGGCCTACTCCTATCACATCATCAACCGAATTTTTGGGTGGCTATGAGTAAACGACAACCCCTATTGATGGTACTGCTGAGCCTGTTGTTATGGGTCAGTACCGCCGTCCAGGCACAAGAAGAAGGCAGTAACGGCAGCCAAGCAAAGTACAGTTACTTTTCCTTAGAGCCTGAAATTACCACCAATTATGTCACCGAAGGCCCACGGCTCGGTTTTATCAAGGTGAAAGTTGAATTGATGGTTGATGACCCTAAGTGGGTCAGCGAGCTGGAATACCACTCGCCGCTGATCCGCGATGTCATCATAGAAACCTTGGCGCAACAGACCGCGAGCAAAATTAAATCGCTGTCGGGACGCGAAGCGATTCGCAAAGCATGCCTAGAAAAGGTCAACGCGCTTCTTCTTGCCGAAACCAATCGCAGAATGCTGGCCGACCTTTTATTTACCAAGTACCTCTATCAGTAATCACCCAACTGATGGCATATCCTCAGAGACGGCATGGCTGATCACCTCTAGGTGGCTGCCTTGTGCCGCTAACATCTCCTGAATTTGCGCGGGCGGAGTGACATCGGTAAAGACCATATCCAGTTGGGTAATATTGCCTAAGTTCACCATCGCATTACGGCCAAATTTAGTATGGTCAGCGGCCAACATCACACAGCGGCTATTGTCTAAAATGGCTTTTTTAACCCGCACCTCATGATAGTCAAAGTCCAGTAATGACCCATCATCGTCAATACCACTGATCCCCAAGATGCCAAAGTCGAGTCGAAACTGAGAGACAAAATCGAGCGTGGCCTCTCCCACAATGCCACCATCACGATTGCGTACCTCACCACCGGCAATAATCACCGTAAAATCCTGTTTCGGCATTAAGATCGCCGCCGCATTGAGGTTATTGGTGACTACCCGTAAGTTATGATGATCCAGCAATGCGCGCGCCACCGCCTCTGGGGTGGTCCCAATATCAATAAATAACGTTGCGCCGTCGGGAATATGCTGCACCAGCGCCTGAGCGATGGTGTCTTTTTCCTGTTGTTGCAATACTTTGCGGGTCGCATACGCGGTGTTTTCAGAGCTGGAGGGCACGGTGGCACCACCGTGATGGCGGCGAATTTGATTTTCTGCTGCCAATTCATTGAGATCACGTCGAATCGTTTGTGGGCTGACATTGAAGCGCTCAACCAAGTCTTCCGTGCTCACGTATCCTTGTGATTTAACCAGATCAATGATTTGCTGATGACGTTTGTTTTGCTTCACTGCATCTCCCCTTACAAAAAAAGCCCCCGCGATCACGAGGGCTTCCTAGTTTACGCATAGCCACTAGGCAATGCCAAGACAGATCATTTAGGCAGCGTGCACAGCCGCGTCACGGCGCACACGATGCTCTCCCACCCACGCGAGGCACAAGAAGAAGATGGCCAAGCCACAGCCACCGGTGAGCAGCATAAAGCCACCGTCCCAGCCAAAGTGGTCCACGGTATAACCCAGAGCAATGTTCGCGACAACCGCGCCACCTAGATAACCAAATAGTCCGGTCAGTCCTGCCGCGGTACCCGCCGCTTTTTTCGGTGCAAGCTCCAAGGCATACAGACCAATGAGCATCACGGGGCCATAAATTAAGAAGCCAATCGCAACCAGTGCCACCATATCAATGCCTGGATTGCCGGCGGGGTTAAACCAATACACCAACACAGCGACCGTCACCAGCACCATAAATAGCACCCCGGCTGGCGCACGAGCCCCTTTAAAGAACTTATCGGACATCCAACCGCACAACAGTGTGCCTGGGATACCGGCCCATTCATACAAGAAGTAGGCCCAAGACGATTTATCCACAGTAAAGCCTTTGGCTTCATCCAGGTAAACCGGCGCCCAATCGAGCACGCCATAGCGAATCAAGTAAACAAAGGCATTGGCAATCGCGATATACCACAACAGACGGTTTTTCATCACATAAGTGATAAAGATGTCTTTGGCAGACATTTCTTTTTCAAATGCTTCTTCGTCATAGTTATCCGGATAATCGTCTTTGTACTCTTCAATCGGCGGCAAGCCACACGATTGTGGGGTATCTCGCAAGGTAAACCAGATAAAGACAGCGACCAACGCAGCAAAGAATGCCGGCACATAGAAAGAAGCGCGCCAGTCGTCGTTAAACAGCCATAAACCCAGTAAGAACAAAGGACCAATCAGTCCGCCACCAATGTTATGGGCAACGTTCCAGACGGAGACTAGCTCACCACGCTCTTTCCGTGACCACCAGTGCACCATGGTGCGTCCACAAGCCGGCCAGCCCATACCTTGCACCCAGCCATTGATAAACAGCAGCACAAACATGATGGCAATACTGCTTGTCGTCCATGGCAAAAAGCCAAAGCTGAACATCACCAGTGATGACATTAACAGACCGGCACTTAAGAAATATCTTGGGTTTGAGCGATCAGACACGCTGCCCATGAGGAACTTGGACAAACCATAAGCGATGGATACCGCTGCCAATGCGACACCTAGATCGCCGCGACTAAAGCCATATTCGTCAATCAGAAACGGCATCGCCAAGCTAAAGTTTTTACGCACCAGATAATAACCGGCATAGCCGATAAAAATACCAAAAAATAATTGCCAGCGCAGTCGGGTATAAGTGTCACCGATCTGTGACTCTGGCAATCTTTGCCGGTGAGCTGCCGGCCGGAAGATTCCAAACATGGGAGGGTCCTCAGTAAGATGTACGCGATGGATTAATTAAAAAGATAAAAATCAAACAAGTGAGCAACTAAAGTTTCGATTTCGCTCAACAAATGGAATAATCACTCAAAATGAAAACCAAAACCGTGAAATCGAACATAAAAACATAGATCTAACGCAAAAAAGGCATGCGTTCGAACAAAAAAAGAGCAATTCATTGCTCTTTTTTTAGGGCACAGTGGTATCTGTCGGTGAACGAGGGGTTAGCGGATAGTCAGGCGTGGCGTTTTGCGTCCCATAAACCCAGGACACAACCGATGATTAAGCCAAATAAATGCGCCATATTGGCGATATTCATGCCCATAGGCTGGAAAAATCCAATCACAAGCCATGCCAGCATAAAGATCACATAGGGTTTTTCGATGGTTAATCCACGCTCAGGAGCCAACCAAGTTAGCCACCATAAATAGCCCAATAGCGCATAAACCACGCCGGAAAGCCCACCAAAATACGGGCCGTCTAACCAATATTGGCCTAAGCCTGAGAAAAGTGCGGCAAAGAGAAAGATCTGCACCAGCTTACTGCTACTATCGAGACGCTCAATTCGACCTCCAAGCACCCACCACCACAACAGATTAAAGATGATGTGTAAGGCAGAAAAATGCAGCAGCGCATGGCTGAATAAACGCCATAATTGCCATTGTTGGCTGCTGTCTGCAGGAAACAGCAGACGACGCACCACCATATCAAAGCCGCCGAGGGTCATCAGCGTAAACAAGGCCACACAGATAAACATGATACTCAAGGTAACCGGGCCAGATTTCTCTTTGACCGTTTGCCATAATCGGGCTGAGGGGTAGTGAAAGCGTGCTTGGCGCGTCTCGGCAACTTGCCAAGACGCCGCTTGATAACGACTATGTGTTGGATCGGCAATAAAACGTTCAAGCTCGTTGTCGACCCATGCTTTGTCGTCGTCATTAATCAACCAAATCGCAACGTGTGCGTCTGGCTCTGGCGCGAGCTCAAGGCTAACATCATGCGCGGCCGCGTAATCGATAAAAGCTTGTGCCAAGCGCGCATTGGGCAATACCGCGATTTTTTGCATGGGCTGTCCTATTTTATATCGATCCCTGATGCGGTCGGCAGTGACTGTCGATGCCAGGCTTCAAACCCACCATCGACACTATAAACCGCATCGAAGCCTTGATTGATCAAATACTGTGCCGCCCCTTGGCTACTGATCCCGTGATAACACATCACCAAGACGGGTTGATCAAAATCGACCTGATCCATAAACGCCACCAGCGTGTCGTTGGTAAGGTGATAGGCCTCTTGAGGATGCGCGACCTGAAAGGTTTGAGGATCACGAATATCCACTAATACTGCATTTTGCTGATCATCGTTCAGCATTTCCCACGCATCGGTCACAGAGATATGTGCGAACTGATCCATACCTTATACCTCTCCACTCACAAAGTTATTCCCAACAGATGTTACACGAGGATCGCGTGCGCCTCGAGATGAACCCGCATTGTACCTGAGTTTGTCTCCCCCCGCCTGCCTAGCAATACTCGCTTTGTTTGATTTTTGATCGTTTGTGGACAAAGGTGTGAATTGCGTTGATAAGCGATGATCGTAGCTAAGGATCCACTACATATAGTATGGATCCAGGATAAGCTGTGCATAACTTGCTATCGTGATGAGTACCGCCTGGTTTTCAGGCATAAAAAAACCGGCCAACGGGCCGGTTTTTCTTCACGAAACCAATACAAGGATCAGGAGGCGCTATAGCGCATCGCCAATGGCTTGCTTTAATTTCTTCATCGCATTTTTTTCTAGTTGTCGCACGCGCTCTGCGGAAACTTGATAATGCGTTGCTAAGTCTTGCAACGTTGCCTTATTGTCCTCTAACCAACGAGCACGAACAATATGCTGACTACGTTCATCCAAGCCTGATAACGCATTCGCCAAGCGACGATTGGCGTGCGCTTCCCAGTTTTCTGCCTCTAGAGACTCGGCAATATCTGAGCTTTTGTCCTCTAGGTAGTAAACCGGCGCCATTGGGCCATTTTCACGCTCATCGTCTGCCGATGCGGGCGCTTCAAAGGTCGGATCTTGTGCCGCTAAACGGGCTTCCATCTCACGAACTTCTGACGCCTCAACGCCAAGCTGCTCCGCGACCATATTCACTTCGTCGTTATTAAACCAACCCAAGCGCTTCTTATTTTTACGTAAGTTGAAAAACAGCTTACGTTGCGCTTTGGTCGTTGCCACTTTAACGATACGCCAGTTACGTAATACGTACTCGTGAATTTCGGCTTTGATCCAATGGACGGCAAATGACACCAGACGTACGCCAACTTCAGGGTTGAAACGTTTGACCGCCTTCATCAAGCCAATGTTGCCTTCTTGAACCAAATCCGCGATGGGTAAGCCGTATCCGGTGTATCCACGGGCGATGTGAACAACAAAACGCAAGTGAGATAAGATCAGCGACTTTGCCGCCTCCAAATCACCATGATAATGGAGACGCTCGGCCAGCGAATGCTCCTCTTCCGCGCTGAGCATAGGGTGGCTGTTAACCGCTTGCAGATAACCATCGATGTTACCTTGTACAATCGGTGCCAATGCGTTCATCTCTTTTGTCATTCAAACCTCGTTTCCGAATCGTCGAAGACCGAATTGCTATTAAGCATGCAAAAATATACCCAAGCGGGGGAAAACTGCAAGCCCTGATGTCTCTCTCGTTGTTCTATGACCGTATTACCCCTATACAGGTTCAATCTCTTTTAAGTGACGGCGCGTCGCCAGCAAGGCAGCGCCTACGCCAAGCAAAACGGAGCCCATCAATAATAGCAAAGACTCATCCCAACTCAGTCCGCTGAGGGTAAAGGGCTTGTCATATAGCTGTGCAAATTGGTGGACGGCACCATCCATCAGCCACGTGTTCATGGCAGTGAGAATCCAGGCCACGACTGCAGCTAAGCTCCCCAGCCAAGCCCCCATATATAAATAGGGACGCAAAATAAAACTGTCCGTTGCGCCCACCATTTTCATCACCTGGATCCGGGGTTGATGATGCAGGACCTGTAAGCGCAGCGTATTCCCGACCAGCAAAACAACAGCCGCCAGCATTAAAATAGAAAATAACCACGCCATCGTCATCGCCAAGGTCTTTATGGCATCAAGACGCGCGAGCCAGTCGGTATCGAGCCGCACTTCAGCGACCTCATCCCGTTGCCTTAATTGCTCTGCTAATCCACTCGCGCGATCCGACAGTGTCCGAGTGCTGTCATTGTCAGCATCTCCCCTGGGAACCACCACGATCACGCTGGGAAGAGGATTGTCCTCCAATAAAGTGACCGCTTGATGAAAGCCACGCTGCTTTTTAAGCGCGGTCATGCCTTCAGACGGTGACACATAGGTGACGCTATCAATACCTGGCCACGTTTTCAGTGTGTCCGCCAGCGCCTGTCCCTGTTGCTCAGATTGTGTCGGCGACAAGAAAACATTGATCTCTGCTGGGCTTTGCCAATGCGCACTTACCGCGACCACATTTTTAGCTAGCAAATAGAAGGTCGCCGGCAAAGACAAGGCAACGGCCAACACCATCAGCGTGAGTAAATTACCCATCGGACGCTGAAAAAGATCACGCCAAGCCGTCAATGCGTGACGTTGCTGGGTCTGAATAAATGATTCAGCCATGCCCCACCTCCGCTAAGCTTCCGTGTTGAAGGTCAAAGCGCCGTAAATGGTTGTATTGTTCGAGCAGGCTGGTGTCATGCGTTGCCATCAAGATGGTCACCCCGACTTGATTGAATAAGCGGAATAATTCCATAATTTGCGCAGACAACGCCGCATCTAAATTTCCGGTCGGCTCATCAGCCAACAGCACTTGGGGACGATTGACCACCGCACGCGCAATCCCTACCCGCTGTTGCTCACCACCGGACAGTTGTATGGGGTTACAACGCGCTTTATCAAGCAAACCAACTTTATCGAGCGCGGCTGAAACCCGCTTTTTGATTTCATTGTCTGACTGCTGCTCAATCCGTAAGGGCAAGGCGACATTTTCGAACACGGTCGCGTCCATCAGCAGTTTATGATCTTGAAAGATAATCCCTAAATGACGACGCAAAAAGGGAATATCTTGACGCGGGAGGCGCGATATATCGTGGCCGTTGAAATAAATGTGTCCATCACTGGGACGCTCAATGGCACAAATTAGTTTCAACAAGGTGCTCTTCCCTGCGCCTGAATGACCCGTGAGCAGGGCCATGTCGCCTTTAGGCAATTCAAAATTAACCTTTTGTAAGGCCTGACGTCCCCCGCGATAGGCTTTGCTGACTTGCTGAAACTGGATCACGGTTATTCCTCCCGGCTAAACAGCGCCTCGATAAAGTCATTGGCGTTAAAGGTGCGTAAATCTTCAATGCCTTCACCGACACCAATATAGCGAATCGGAATATTAAATTGTTCAGCCACCGCAAAAATCACCCCGCCTTTTGCGGTGCCATCTAATTTAGTGAGGGTAATACCGGTGATCGGTGCTATCTCATTAAATAACTTGGCCTGACTGATCGCATTTTGCCCGGTGCCTGCATCAAGGGTAAGCATCACTTCGTGCGGGGCACCTACGTCCAGTTTTTGCATCACACGGACAATTTTGCGTAGCTCTTCCATCAAGTTGGCTTTGTTTTGCAAGCGTCCGGCGGTATCGGCAATCACCACATCGACATTTCGTGCTTTGGCCGCTTCAATCGCATCATAAAGCACAGACGCGCTATCAGCGCCGGTATGCTGGGCAATCACGGGCACGTGGTTACGCTCACCCCAAGCTTGCAGTTGTTCAACGGCGGCAGCACGGAAGGTGTCACCGGCGGCTAACATGACCGATTTGCCTTGATCCTGAAATTGGCGTGCCATTTTGCCGATCGTGGTCGTTTTACCCACGCCATTGACGCCAACCATCAAGATCACATAAGGCTTTTGCTCCGTCAGCACCAAGGGTTGCTCAACGCTTTCCAGCATGTGCGCCATTTCTTGTTTGAGAATGCCGTACAGGGCTTCACCATCTTTGAGATCGCGACGGCTGGCCTTATCGGTGAGGTTATCAATGATTTTGGTCGTGGCCTCCATCCCTACATCAGAGATCAGCAACTGTTCCTCAAGCTCTTCAAATAGCGGCTCTGGCTCTGGCTCTGGCTCTGGCTCTGGCTCTGGCTCTGGCTCTGGCTCTGGCTCTGGCTCTGGCTCTGGCTCTGGCTCTGGCTCTGGCTCTGGCTCTGGCTCTGGCTCTGGCTCTGGCTCTGGCTCTGGCTCTGGCTCTGGCTCTGGCAAGCTACCCGTGTTGATTTCGCCCTCAGGTGCAAGGCTTTCTTGTTGATTTTGTGAAGCAGTTTCAACAGACGTATCCGTCGACGTCACTGACGCCACCGTATCGTCCGCCACGTCTGGCGAATGCGTTGATGATTCTTGTTCTGGGTCCGGCTGTGCCTGGTCTTTTTTACGACCCAAGCCCAACCATGACATAAATCCACGTTTCTTTTTTTCTGCCATTGGCAAATCCTAAAGCATGCTTGATACAATCAGCGGCACAATACCGAATCGGCATAGTCTACCACCTTCTTAACGGTCAAAAAATCTATGGTTAAACGCGCCAACCGCAAACCCTCATCGCCTACCCCTTCTCGTGGGGTTGGGTCTGTCCGTATTATTGCTGGCCGCTGGCGTGGCCGTAAGCTTGCGGTACAAGACGCGCAAGGGCTCCGCCCCACCACTGACAGGGTGAAAGAAACCGTTTTTAACTGGCTCGCGCCTTATTTGCCAGAGGCTCGCTGCCTCGATATTTTCGCAGGAAGTGGCGGACTCGGCTTTGAAGCACTCTCTCGTGGCGCAAGCTGGATCCATTTTTGTGAGAAACATCCCGCGGCAGCCAAACAATTACGGGCTAATGTAGATCACCTTGGGGCGCAAAACGCACACATTGATTGCGGCGATGCGCTCGCCCTACTTGCCACCGCCCCCAAAGACGGTCCGTATGATATTGTGTTTGTCGATCCGCCTTTTCATCAAGGCCTACTCGAGGACACCTTGGCCGCGTTAGACGCCAATCATTGGCTTGCGCCAAACGCCTGTGTTTATGTCGAAGCCGAGAGTGATTTAGAGGCCTATCAGATCCCCGCGCATTGGCACTGTCACCGTGAAAAACGCGCAGGACAAGTCAACTACCGGTTATATTTTACTGAACCCGATCATTAAGCAAACAAGACCCGTGAGAGAAAAACTATGAAAGTGTTAATCTTATTGGCTAAAGCCGCCATCGCCTTTGTGTGGCTGGTGTTGATTGCCAATATTGTCCATCCTTTTCCTGGTGTCGCCGCCATGGCACTGTACATCATGACGGGCTTTTTGTTGGTCATGCACGGCTTACAAATGCTGATCTTTTTAGGGGCCTTTGGCGATAAAGTTGCCATGAGCCGCTGGGAGAGGTGGTCAATTCTGATTTTTGGGATCTTTGCGCTGCTCGATATTCGCCGTAAGTATATGGTGTAACGCAATCACTCGCGACTATGCTGGCACTGCCAGCATAGTTCAAAGCTACCGGCATTCTCTTCACCGCATGCTTGGCAAATCCAATGGGTGTGACTTTGGGCTTCGTATTCCTGTAGCAACGTCCGCGCCTGAGTCACCTTTTCTGGCTCGACCCACAAGGTGACCCCCTGAACATCCGGGGGTAACTCTCCCACCGCGGCACTCAATGTTTCACCTTTTAACACACAATCAATCTGGTGGCTGACCAGTAACCCTTTTAGGCTGTGTGCTTCTAAGAGGTTCATCGCTTGATAGACTTGCTCCATGGTTATCCTCCTTGGGCGATCACCACCGAGGCGCTAATCAATGCTTGCGCCACAAAGTAACTCGACATCACCATCGCTTGTGCTGCACGGAACTCACCTTTAAAACGCGCAAAAGCAAGCACCGTATCTGAGAACATGAATAATATTGCTCCCGCTAACGCCATCCCTGCTGCGAGAGAATGGGTGTTCAACCAGTACTCGCCTGCGGCCCATACCATCTGTGTGATCACGGCAATATAGATAGCAACCGGTAAGGCAAAACGCCCAAGGTTGGGAAGTAGCAAAAGAAAGACGATCACCCCAAGGCCTGAGAGCATGGCGGGTAACCACCACACCATGTGGCCGTCAAATTGTGCCCAGAACGCAAATATATAAACGAGATGTGCGAATAAAAAGCTGGTTAACCCATGGACAAATCTGTCTTTGGGTAGCATTAAAAAGACATCACCAACCACTGACAGTAATAGTGCAACGAATACCCATTGCGCATAATGGGAGACGCTAAGGTGTGCACCAACAATGAGCATCAGCAGCACAATGGTCAGCGGTTTAAAAAGATAAAACTGCCAGCGCGGGCCCCGGTAGGCTGCGGAGATATGCAGCAGTCCAGAACAACAGACAGCGAACCAGCTCCACATGATTATCATTCCTTTCACAACAAGGACGCCAAGTCTAGGCAGGCTAGCGAAGATGTCCAGTGTACCTTGATAAGAACAAGATCCAGTTTAAAAAAATCGTAATGTTAACGAGGCGGTGACAGTCGCGGCGAGTCGTTCGTTAGCCGCTCCATTGCGGCCAAACTTGCGCGTAAAAACCTATCGCTCCCGCGGTAAACAGCAGAATAAGGGCAGCAGCAAGGCGCCATATTAAGCGGTTGCTTCGCGGTACCAGTTCCGACTCACAATACTTGCTTACCGATATAAATTTACGCATATCATCGACTTGGTAACCGTCTTCATGCACCACTTTATTCCTAATGGTCGCCACGAAGCGCAGCTTTTTGACCACATCATGGGGAAGCCGTTTTTGACTGCTGTCGATAAGCTGGTGGAGCCCTTTCCCTTCCGCGTGGTAGTGCTGGCGCAGTAAGCTTTCTAGGCGCTTACTGTGCTTAATAACCACTGCTACATCATCCATGATCTCTCTCCTTGCTGGCTCACTGCCATCTTTCTAGTATGACGGTTTTTACGCCCTTTAGGGATTCGCGATTTCATGATTGGGATCTGACTCCGTATACATGCTTTCAATTACTTATGACTGCTTTTATCGCAAAAAGTGTCATCCACTAGGGAACCAGCCACGCGGTGATGCGCTGACGCTGTAATAATGCCGTTATCAACGCCGCGCCTGCAAACGCATAAATCGTCAGAGCCGGGATCCATAGCCACGATGGCGATAAAGTGGGCCAGTATGCGCGCACCGGCCAAAGGAAAATCGGATGAATCAAATAAATGCCGAGGCTATAACGACTTAGCGTGGCCACCCATGATGGTGTGGTTCGTCCCTGCCGCCACTGCCGAACCGCCAAAAAGACCGCGGCGCTAATCAGTACCGTGTTGATCGTCGTGTAAGATAACCAGCCTTCGGTGATATAACGCTGGTATTGGATACTGGTACCAAGCACATGGTATCCGGTCATTCCCACGGCGAGTAACCCTAAAACCCACCAAAGAGGCCGCGCGCGTGGGTAATAATGAAGCCAAAATCCCAGCCACAAATAACCGCCATAAAGAATAAAGTCATTCCGCCACCACCCCTGCGCGCCCGATAAATACCAGGCGGTGACGCCCATCCACGCAAGCCCCACCGCCGCCACGCCCGGTGCCGATAAATGCGCGACAATGGGACGCAGTATCGGAATCCAAAGTAACAGCGGGATGTAATAGTAAAAAAAACCTAGGTGATAATAGGTCTCATGGTCGGGCGCAGCGTGTAATGTTTGCGCTACCGTCTGCCAAGAAAAGCCTTCAGCAGTGAGTCCAGATAAGCCCGCGAACAATAGCGACCAAAGCACAAAAGGCACCACCACTTTCATCACCCGACGCTGAATAAAGTGTCTAAGCGTGAACCGGTGCGAGGACGACAACAGCAACACCCCTGAAATCATAATAAATATAGGGACCACCCAGCGGCTGGCGCTATTGAGTCCAACCGCCACGCTCCAATCTGATAAAGCGATCTGCCCAATTTCAGTGCGATACGGCCCCAAGACATGAATCGCGACCACAAATAATGCGGCCAACACGCGAAGTACATCGAGATACGCAATATGCCCTTGATGTTGCGCTGGTTGCATTTGTTAACACCTTTAACCATCTGAGTGAACAAGACGAACTTCATAATACGCCAAATTGCCGTCAAAAGACGCTCATTCACGACAACTTACAGTCAAGTATGTCAATTTTTATGCCGAAAACTAGCACACAGATCGGCTTATTACGTTAAGAGTTAGTATTTAATGTTGATATTTAGTTTAAAAAACAATTAACATCCGGCCTTCTTTCCCATTGACGGGAAGTGCAGTACTAACATGGAGACGAATGACATGCACTCAAACACCTCCGAGCAACGGGGCGGACCACATAAACGCACGCTGTTTACGCGTTTTCTCGATACCGTCGAGTGGCTCGGCAACTTATTACCCCATCCTGTGACCTTATTCGCAATTTTCTGCGTCGCTATTCTGCTGGCATCGGGTGTCGCCGGTTACTTTGATGTTTCAGTGGCGGATCCGCGTCCAGAAGGCGCAAGCGGGCGTGCCGCCGATGGCATGATCTACGTGCAAAGCCTGCTTAATGCCGAAGGTTTGCAAATGATCGTCACCAATTTGGTGAAAAACTTTACTGGCTTTGCGCCATTAGGCACCGTATTGGTTGCTATGTTGGGTGTCGCAGTAGCCGAGCATTCTGGCTTACTCTCAGCATCAATGCGTGGTTTAGTGATGGGCGCCTCTCGCCGTACCGTCACCTTTACCATTGTCTTTGCAGGTATTATCTCTAACACCGCCTCAGAGCTCGGTTATGTGGTCTTAATTCCGCTCGCGGCGATGATCTTTCACTCGTTAGGCCGCCACCCACTTGCCGGCTTGGCAGCAGCATTTGCCGGGGTGTCGGGCGGCTATTCAGCTAACTTATTGCTGGGTACCGTCGACCCATTGCTCTCCGGGATCACCGAATCTGCTGCACAAATGATTGATCCCGAGTACACCGTGGGCCCAGAGATGAACTGGTACTTTATGTTTGTCTCCACCTTCTTTATTGCCTTTGTCGGCGCTTGGATAACCGATAAGATTGTTGAGCCTAAGCTTGGACCTTATGACCAAAGCCAAGCGTCTGAAGACATTTCTGCGGCCTCGGCCAGTAAGCTTAATGATGACGAAAAACGCGGCCTGCGTAATGCGGGGATTGCGGTGCTGATTGTCAGTGGTATTTTAGCGCTCACCATTGTCCCAGAGTGGGGAGCACTGCGTCATCCCGAGACCGGTGACGTGGCGGGATCTCCGTTCTTGAAAGGGATTGTCGCCTTTATCATGGTGTTCTTCGCGGTACCGGGTATCGTGTTTGGTCGTACGGTTGGTACCATCAACAACGATCGTGATGTGATTGACTCGATGTCGAAATCGATGAGTGCGATGGGGATGTACATCGTACTGGTGTTCTTCGCCGCTCAGTTTGTCGCCTTCTTTAAGTGGACCAACTTCGGCCAAGTGATTGCCGTCGGCGGCGCAGATTTTCTGCAAACCATTGGCTTAACCGGCCCTGCGTTATTCTTTGCCTTTATTTTAATGTGCGGTCTAATCAACCTATCGGTGGGATCTGCATCGGCACAATGGGCGATTACCGCACCGATTTTTGTGCCGATGTTAATGTTGGTGGGGTATGCACCAGAGACCATCCAGTCCGCTTATCGTATCGGTGACTCGGTCACCAATATCATTACCCCGATGATGAGTTACTTTGGGCTGATTTTGGCGGTAGCTTGCCGCTATGTGAAAAACCTGGGGATTGGTACCTTAATAGCCACCATGCTGCCTTACTCGATGATCTTTATGGTCGGGTGGAGCATCTTGTTCTATGTGTGGGTTTTTGTTCTCGGTTTGCCGGTCGGCCCGGGCGCAGAGACGTATTACAACTTTAACCAATAATCGTCTTTGATTCTTTACCAGGCAAGCCGATCACGCTTGCCTTTTTTCCCTCTTAAGTGGGATTTTCATCCTTCCTCGAAGACGGTTATAGTAACACTATCTCAATGATGGTAGCCAACAAATGACAACTCTTGCCGACAGTCAGGACCAACCGGCTTGCGACGCTCACTCTCTTGCCCGCGAGGCACAACTGAGTGAGACGTTTAAACACAATATTACGCCCTTTTGGCAGCAACGTGAGCATGGATTTTTCCATGGAGAAAGTGGCTTGCGTCTGCATTGGTGTAGCTTTACGCACCCACAACACACGCGTGCAGTCGTGGTGGTAAATGGCCGTATTGAAAGCGTAATGAAGTACCAAGAGATCTTTTATGACCTCTTTCAAATGGGCTATGACGTTTACAGCTTTGATCATCGCGGCCAAGGTTTATCAGAGCGTTTAGTCATTAAACCGCGCGATTTAGGACATGTTGAACATTTTGACGATTATGTCACCGATCTCGCGACCTTCATGCAAACCATTCGGGCCCATCGTCATTATGATCAGACCTTCATGCTAGGTCACTCGATGGGGGGCGCCGTTGCCACACTCTATACGCATCAGTATCCGAACGCGATCGCAGGATTAGCCATGACCGCGCCCATGTTTGGCGTGCAAGTGAGTCCCTGGCTCGGCCGTATCGCGCCTTGGCTTTGTCGCTCGATGGCACGCTACCAACACCCACCGCGTTTTGGGCCGGGGCAAGTGGGCTATCGTCATGTGCCGTTTGAGCAAAACCGCCTGACTCACTCGCGAGCACGCTATGCCTGGTTTCGCCAGCTATATATCAACCAACCCCAGTTACAAATCGGTGGACCGAGCGCGCGCTGGATTGCCGAAGGCATGGCCGCAGGCGAACAATGCTTAGCGGTCGCATCACAATTAACGACGCCAACATTTATCTGCCAAGCTGGTGGCGAGCAAATCGTCTCTAATCCGGCCATGTCGCAATTTCATTTTTTACGCCAACAGGCCAATCAACCCAGCCAATGGCAGTTTTTTGCAGGGGCACGGCATGAGATCCTGTTTGAAACCGACACCCATCGTATTGCCGCTTTATCCGCGATATGCGACTTTTTTGATCGCCAATGCGAGGATCGCTAATGCAAGCTGTCGGCTCATCCATGTGCTCACTAAAAGCGGAAATCAAACAGTGATAGTGTTCCCTTTTTAACCGCTACGAGTTGCAGTAGACTCAAAGGATACTGTGATTGTGATCGCCAAACTAATGAGGACATGATGTACAAACTTGTCGCTTCTGATCTAGACGGTACCTTGCTGACGCCTGAGCATCGTATCGCCCCCTATACCAAGCAAGTGCTGGAGCACCTTCATCAGCAAGGTATTCACTTTGTGTTTGCGACAGGTCGCCATCATGTCGACGTTGCTAGCATTCGTGAAACGGTTGGTATTCCAGCTTACATGATCACCTCAAACGGCGCCCGTGTGCACGACAATGATAACCAGTTGGTTTACCAGCATAATGTTGACCCTGCTATCGTCGCGAGTCTGATTCAAGACGTCAAAGATGATGCAACTGTCACCATTCACTTATACCGTGATGATGAATGGCTACTGAGTAAAATGGACGAAGAACTCGCCCGTTACCATCAAGACTCAGGGTTCCAGGCCCGTGAATTTGACGTCGATAATCCCCCGGTTGATAACGTGGCCAAGATTTTCTTTATCCGCCATGATCATGACTACCTACTGCAGTATGAGCATCAATTTATTGAGCAGTATGGGGATCAAGTCAGCATTGCCTTCTCTACCCCTTTCTGTCTCGAAGTCATGGGGAGTGGGGTGTCAAAAGGCGCAGCCTTAGAGGCCGTCGCCCGCCGCCACCAGCTCAATCTCAGTGACTGTATTGCGTTTGGCGATGGCATGAATGATGTCGAAATGCTGAATGCCGCCGGCCAAGGGCTGGTGATGGCAACGGCACAAGCACGGGTAAAAGCGACTCTTTCAGACAAGGCAATCATTGGCAGCCATGCCGACGAAGCCGTCGCTCGCTATTTAAAAGCCCATTTATTGGATCAGTGACAGCTTCATTGGGCTTACTTTTGGCGCCAGCCTCGCTGTGGTTACTCCCCCACCATGGCGAGGATGGCCAGCCATTGCGTATCCGTCACCGGCATCACACTTAGACGGTTGCCTTTTTTCACCAAGGGCATCTCAGCCAGGGCCGGATTACCTTTTATCTCAGCCAAGGTAATTAACGGTAAATGACGCTGATAGGCCACATCCACCATAAACCACCTCGGTATCTGTGGCGTCGATTTCGGATCAAAATAGCCGCTTTCTGGCTCAAACTGGGTATGATCGGGATAACACGCACGCACCACGGTCGCCACGCCGGCTACCCCAACGTGCTTGCAGGATGAGTGATAAATCAACACCTGATCACCGACCGTCACCTCATCACGCAGCATATTTCGTGCTTGATAATTGCGCACCCCTTCCCAGCATGAAACCTTTTGCTGCTTTAAGGTGTCTATGGAAAACGTATCTGGCTCGGTTTTAAATAACCAATAACGCATGCTAGCTTGCTCTTCATCCAACCCTAACGGCAATCTTGCCCGCCAGCTTGAATCGGCGCAAGTCTGTCTATCGCTTATCACAAGGAGTTTATCGTGCCATCCACTCGTCATCTGTTCGTGATTACCGCTGTGAGTGTGCTCAGTTTGGTGGGATGCAGCCAATCTTCTGGCCCTATAGAGCTTGGGCACCGTAGCGATGTCGTTGCCTCGGGACTCAGTCAGTCGCCAATTCCTTTTATGCAAAGCGGTCGTATCGCTGTGAGTCCCGAAACAGCCAGTTTTATCCCCTGCGGCAGCCAACAACAGTACTGGCTCGATTTAACCAGCGAACAGCGCGCGGCACTTGACCAGCATGAGGCGTCGGTTTATGCCGAATTTGAAGGCTTTTTCACCCCTGTCTCTCGCCGAGGTTTTAGTGCCGATTACCCCGCCGCCGTCACCGTTTCGCGCTTAAACATGCTGACAAGTGAACTAAAAGGTTGTGCTCAACCGCGTAATACTGTGCTGGCCGAAGGCAGTGATCCCCAATTTTGGTCCGCCGCGGTAGGAAAAGGACATGTAGCGTGGGAAAGTGACAATGATACCCAAGAGGTTCCCCTATCCGACTATCAGTTGGACGATGAACAGGCACAGTTTAGCAGTAAAGAGGCCGTTCTCACTCTCACCCTCAACGGCTGCCAACAAAGCGAACACACCCTTTATGGCTGGCAGGCTCGTTTAAAAACAGCCCAAAATACCTTCCAAGGCTGCGCGGTTCTGCCTTCAGCCGATACCAGCCAGCATTGGACGGGCCAGTATCAAGGGATTAGCCAACACTCGGGCCAACCAACACTGACCACCCAACTGACGTTACTGCCTGACCACAGCGCCATCACTACCTATCACCCGCAAGGGGAAGCCGTGACTAAAGAAACCGGGGTTTGGCAGCCGGTCGCTAACAATAAGGTACAAGTACTGACCACTCGTAGCGGCGAACAAATGGTGGTGTCTGAGCGTATTTATCAACGCAACGGCTTGTCCTTGACCGCAACCGAAGAAACATTTAATGGCAATACGTATCCTTTGGGCCCTGAAGGGTTAACACTTAAGCGTCAGGTCGATGGCGCGGACAGCAGACAACAATGACCTGGTATTCGTGGCTGGGCTTGCGCACAATAGCGCGCTATTAACCAAGGAGACAATCATGGCCCGTTCGCCCTGCCGCCAATGCGGTTTTACCTATCACTGTATCTGTCACTGCTATTGGCCGCTTGAAAGCCAATTGCAATGCGTGCTGGTGATGCACGAAAACGAAGCGGCGCGCCAATCCAACACCGGCAAACTGGTTAAAGCAGCGCTGCCCCACACTCAGATAGAGATTTGGCAACGCAAACAACCACCGCAAGCCTTGCTCGACAGCTGGGCACGCGGTGATGTGTCACCTTGGTTGTTGTTTCCCAGTGATGATGCCGTCCCCGCAGATAGACTCTTCGCTGACCCGGCTCGGTCTGTCTCTTGCGAGAATAGGTTAGTCTCTTGCGCGGAGAGGTCAGTCTCTTGCGCGGAGACGTTAGCCGCCACGAATGCGCCTCGCGCGCCGTTACAGTTTGTGGTGCTGGATGCGACTTGGCAGCAGGCGCGAAAAATACTCAATAAAAGCCCATGGCTCAATCGTCTGCCGCGGGTCAGTTTGCCGTCGACAGCCGCCTCGCAATATACGCTCAGGCGCAACCAGCCACCTGGACACCTGTGTACCAGTGAAGCGGTGAGTGCATTACTACGAAGCCGAGGCGACGTGGATGCCGCCACGCAGCTGGACTATTTTCTTGCCCACTTTATCGAGAGCTACGAGGCCGACCGCCATCATCAAACCGAGCCTCTCCCCGCCGCCAAGGTGCTGACGCCAAAAGAATGAAAAAAGAACGCCGAGCACAGCGCGCTGCCATGCTCGGCGTTTAAGCGGTTTATAGGTTACAGCTTAAAGCGGCTGATCTCTTGCTCGAGGCTATGAGAAAGCTCGGATAACGTCGCAGCTTGACGCGCGGCTTCATCCGCTTCAGTCGATAACTCATTAGACACATCGCGAATGCCCTCTGAGTTGCGGGTGATCTCCGACGTCACGCTCGACTGCTCTTCCGCCGCCGAGGCAATTTGGGTGGCCATATCGCTAATTTGGCTCACCGCCGCAACAATTTGGCTCAGGCTTTCATGCGCAACGCTCGCCTCATCGACACTGGCATGTGCCCGCTTTTGGCTATTTTGCATCATAGTCACCGCTTTACCGGTCGCCTGCTGCAAGGTATCAATCATTTGCTGGATTTCGGTAGTCGAGGCATGGGTGCGTTGACTCAAGATACGGACTTCATCCGCCACCACCGCAAAGCCTCGGCCTTGCTCGCCCGCACGCGCCGCTTCGATCGCGGCATTCAACGCCAACAAGTTCGTTTGTTCGGCCACACTCTGAATGGTCGATAAGATACTCGTGATGCTGTGCGCGTGTTGATCCAACTCACCAATCACACCGGTGGCC
Organism: Salinivibrio sp. MA440; assembly: GCF_001996265.1. Classification (NCBI taxonomy): domain Bacteria; kingdom Pseudomonadati; phylum Pseudomonadota; class Gammaproteobacteria; order Vibrionales; family Vibrionaceae; genus Salinivibrio; species Salinivibrio sp. MA440. The sequence goes on along the minus strand of NZ_MUFI01000004.1, from coordinate 47,276 downwards.
GCCTCGACGTCATGGGCCAACTCGGTGATAGCGTGTTTGCTTTTCTCTACCTGCTGGCCACCATCGTTGGCGACGCTTTCGGTCTCTTGGGCAGTGCGTGCGGTGTTATCGGCATTGCCGGCAATATCTTGGGTCGCCGAGGCCATTTCATGGATAGCGGTCGCCACCATATTGATTTCATCTTGCTGATGACCAATACGGGTGGAACGCTCTTCCGCTTGCGCCGCGGTCAGCTCGGCTTGTTGCTTGAGCGAGCCAGACAGCTGGCGCAAATGCGACACCATGGCGTGCATGTTGCCGACAAAGCGGTTGAAGTTATTGGCCAGTTTGCCAATTTCATCATTGCTGTGTGGCTCAAGGCGCTGGGTTAAGTCCCCTTCACCGGAGGCAATTTCTTCTAGCGCGGCGGACACATTGAGCAAGTCACGGAACAACACATGCATCAACCACGTCACAGCACCGGCCACCAGCAAGGTGATAACGAGGGCTGTCAGTATAAGATCGAACAAGGCATCACCCTGGCTGGCGTATTCGGTGCGCTTATCCAGTTCAATCGCCAGCACCCAATCGGTGTTGGGAACCGACGCAAAATAAAACAGTTTATCAACCCCATCGACAGGCAGTTCCACCAGCGATTGCTGTGCCAACGCCTGACGCACGCGGTTTTCATTCAGCTCAGGAGACAGGCTGCGATACGGTTTTAGCAGGCGCGCTTTGTCTTTGTGGGCAAGGAAGGTGCCATCGGCGCCTAACAACATCGCGTTCGCATTTTTGCCCACGTTTAATTGAGTCACGTCACGGATCAGCTGGTCAATCAACACATCTGCGCCCACTACACCGATCAATTCGCCATTACGACGCACCGGCTCGGCCAAGGTCACCAGCATCGCACCGGTAATCGCATCACTGTAAGCGGTGGTAATCATCGGGCTACCTGCACTCACCGCTTGCTTGTACCACGGACGGACGCGAGGGTCATAGTCATCGCGGTTACGCTCTGGGCGCGAGCGATACATGGCACCTTTTGGGGTACCAAAGTAGATATCGTCAAACCCACCAGCCTCGCGCGCTTGCTGCAAATAACTCACACGACGGCTACTGCTGGTGTAATCGGTAAAGGCACTGGTGATATCAGCACGGATTTGCACCCAACCGCTGATCGATTCAGTCGCCGCATCGGCAATACCACTGACGCGGCTATAGATACTCGACTGGGTTTGGGCTTGAATTTGGCTTACCGCAAGCCAAGTGAGAAAGGCGGCCATCAGCAATACAGCAGATAAGCATGCCCCAATTAATTTTTGTTTTAGTGATAACTGCATGGGAACGGCTCTCAAAGCAACGACAGGTTAATTCCAAACTCCCCGATAACCGAGGTAGCAATAGTGAACAGCCGTCACCCCGTCCCTAGGGTACCGCGAGCTTATCCAGCGCGTCGCGGGTTCACAGCGCCGGATAATTTTTATCCGACATGGCAAGCGCGCGCTAATGTAACAGCGCGCAAGAAAGATTGCTATTTTTTAGACAAAAAACAGTCAACTAGAGAATATTTAGAATAAAGATCACATAAACCAATCATCGCTTATGATATGCAGTTTGTTGTAAATAACACAAAAGCAAGCATCTGAGGATTGGGGATTCCTCGCAAGACCGACAGAAACGCGGCCTATTGGCGGACCTCAATAATAACTCGGCTATCTGCATATGAATCAATCAGCGCACCTATCTTTTTCGTATTCTCTGAGTCGAGAAACGCATCCCATTCATCCAGAATCAAGTGACCCGAGCTATTTTCCAGTAACCACTGAATACTCTTGGCGGAGTACATACCATCAGACAGTATTCCTGAATCATCCCAAGGCCACAGTAAGCGCTTAGACGGGTTGAAGTAGAGATAATCATTTTTGGCGCAGAGGTGCCTTAAGAAAGAAGTTTTTCCAGATCCGTTTTCTCCAACAACGCGAAAACGGCCCTCCTGCGCTTGAGCAAGGTTCACGGTATCAACGCTCTCGTTATCTTTAAGGATCGCGATATTCCATTGTGGCTGGTAAAGCGGCTTATTTTTCGAAAAACACGTCATCACCGACAGCTGGCCTTTGATAGACGGAAAAGAGATTAACAAGCTAACAATATCCGACGCAGAATTTAAAAGATAATAAATGCGTGTGAGGTTAACAATCGACGCCACCTTTACCTCCATCGGGACACTGCTAGACGTAAAAATGAACAGTAATACACAGGAAGTTGGCGCAAGCGCGAGCAAGGAAGAAACCAACAATGCCTTATACCTAAACACAGCCTCTTTGATTCTCAGCCCTAAGTATTTCGCTTTCCCTTCCTCGAACCGCGTTTGATAAGCCAATGCATTCACCGACGAACCAAAATGTACATTGTCATGGATAGTCGATAACGTTGACGTCAGTGATGAACCCGCTTTATGGGTGGTGACGGCGTTATTTTCCAGATGCGAGGAAATGAGTTTATTGAACCCCAAGATAAGCAGCACACTGATCATAACGCTGACAAAAAAACGCCAATCAATAAAAGCGGTGATCATTAGCAGACTCAGGAAGAAGTTGAGCCCAGACGACATCCCCCAAAAGGCATAGCCAATAAAGTCAGAAATCGCACTCTTTCCCTGAGAAACGTACACGCCCAGCGTATGGTCGACTGTGCGACTGTCAGTGCAAGATTGATAGCGTTTAGTCGCGGATTGCCAAAATCGACTCAGTGATTCACACAACCACTTTTCTTTATACACATCAGAAAAGTAGCCGATTATATAGGGAAGAATCATCGCGACAATGTAGAGGAATACCCAGAGCTTCAATGCTTCATAATGTTGATTAATTTCAAGAATATAGCCTGAAACCATCACAGAGGCGAAAATAGAAAAAGCAATCGATGACTGGTGAAGCAGCACAAATAGAAACGTATAGAGCGTGTTTTTATTCGATACACCACGGCATATCTCTCTCACGCTTAGAAAAGAAATCACTCACCACTCCTTGGCTCTACTTAAGGAAAAACGGGGAGTCTTCATCCTTTATCCACCCCGCAGCAGATTCTCTACGTGATTAGCGATTAAGCAATAAATTCAGTAAGATAATGTGCATCCAAGCATGTTTTTTTATACATGCTGCCCGGCTACCCAGCCGGAGCTCCAAGCCCATTGGAAGTTATAGCCACCGAGCCAGCCGGTGACATCAAGTACTTCACCGATAAAATACAGGCCGGGAATATCTCGCGCTTCAAGGGTTTTCGAGGAAATTGCGTGGGTATCCACCCCACCAAGCGTCACTTCTGCGGTGCGGTAACCTTCAGTGCCATTTGGGGCAATGGACCACTGGTGAAAGTAGTAATGAAGCTGATCGAGCTGCTTGTCATCGAGCTGCTTGAGCGGTTTATCCGGCAAGCTATCGCGCGCAATCAAGACCTCGACCAAGCGTTTGGGGAATAGGCGAGACAGTGAGGTTTTTAAGGTTTGGTTGGGGTGCTTATCACGCATCGCCACCAGCACGTCTTTTAGCGACTCACTGGGGAGTAAATCGATGGTGACCGCTTCGCCCGGTTGCCAAAACGAGGAAGTTTGCAACACCGCCGGTCCCGATAAGCCGCGGTGGGTAAAGAGCAGGTTCTCGCTAAAGCAAACGCCAGACTCGGTGGTGATCGAACATGGCACCGACACCCCGGAAATATCGGCAAAGCGCGTTTTGTCCTCTTGGTGCAAGGTATACGGCACCAAGGCGGCGCGAGTGGGCAGCACTTTTAGACCAAATTGCTCGGCAAGCTGGTAACCAAAGGGGGTGGCACCAAGCTTGGGCATGGAAAGGCCGCCCGTGGCGACTACCAAAGACTGGCAGCGTACCGGCTCACCATTGAGTTTGAGGCGAAAGCCAGCTTCTTCTTGCTCGATATCATGCACTTCACAGCGATAGCGTTGACTGATGGTGGCTTGGTCGCATTCGGCCAAAAGTAGGTTAACGATATCTTTGGCGCTGTCATCACAAAACAGCTGGCCATGGTCACGCTCGTGATAAGCCACGCCATGGGTGGCCACCAGACCAATAAAGTCCCATTGGCTGTATTGCGCCAATGCGGATTTGACGAAGTGCGGGTTCTCACACAGGAAATTATTGGCGGTGACGTCATAGTTGGTGAAATTGCAGCGCCCGCCGCCCGAGATCAGGATCTTGCGGCCCGGCTTTTTGGCATGGTCCACCACCAAAACGCGGCGGCCACGTTGGCCGGCTTGTGCCACACACATCAATCCGGCGGCACCGGCACCAATCACAATTACATCATACTCAGTCACACGCTTACCTGTTTATTCTCTGCTCACCCTGTGGGAGCGGCATTGTAGCAGCCCGCACGTGAGCGGCAAGCGCGATTTAACGCGCCTGTGCATCTGGCGGTGGCCTCATAGCAGCAGCACCTTGCTCTAGCATATTCGGATCCATATGCAGCGTGCGGGTAGGAAGAGCAATATCCGCACCATGCTGATGAATAATTTCAATCACTTTTAATAACACGTCTTGTTTTACCTGATGGTAACGCTGCCAGTTGACCGTTTTGGTGAAGGTGTAAATAAAGAAATCAAGTGAATGCGGGCCAAAACTGTTGAAGTTCACAATCAAGGTTTGCCGCGTTTCAATATCTGCATGCGCTTCCAACATCGCATACACATCATCAATTACCGTACTGATTTTATCGGCGTCTTGATAACGCAGCCCAATGGTTTCGTAAATCCGACGGTTCAGCATCCGCGAGGGGTTTTCCACCACCACGTTACTGAATACCGAGTTGGGCACGTATAAAGGGCGCAAATCAAAGGTGCGCACTACCGTCATGCGAATACCAATTTTTTCCACCGTGCCCTCAATGTTGCGATCGGGGGAGCGCACCCAGTCGCCTACTTTAAATGGCCGATCAAAGTAGATCATCACCCCACCGAAGAAGTTGGAGAGCAAATCTTTGGCGGCAAGACCGACAATTAAGCCCCCCACACCACCAACCGTGAGTAACCCGGAGACACTGACACCCAGGCTTTGTAGCAGCGTAATCACGCCAATGCAGACGGCGAGTGCGCGTAAGACGTTACCAATGGCGTTAATCGTGGTGTGATCACGGCGCCCTTCGTCAAATAACAGCTGCTCACCACTGTTGACCAATCGGAGCAAAAACCAGATCAATAAGAACACGACCAGCAGCTCTCTGATCACGCTCACCCAGCTTAAATTCAAGTGACCTGCGGTATTATCAAGAAAAATTTCTAGCGCATGAAACGCAGGCCAGCCCCAGATTAAGAGGGAAAATGGCGTATCAATCGCGGGCCACAACACATCATCCCAACGTGTTTGCGTGCGCTCTGCCAGTGCCTTTAAGCGCCCCATCAACACACGCCATATCGCCCAGACGACGGCTCCAAGCCCCATCAAAATGACAATATCTGAGATCCAGTCCCACGCGGCGGCTTGATAGAGTGACTGCCACCATTGGATTAGGCTTTGCATGCTTCCCTCACGATTACGGTGTCTAGGCGTTTATGCTTGTCAGACTAACAAAAAAAATGCTGACCAAGGTCAGCATTTTGTCTAAAGGATGGTTATCCGTTTACCAGCCCGCAAAAGCGACAAGAAAAAAGGTCGCGAGCAAGGCACCGGACAGGGCAACATTAAGCGTGAACAGATGACGTACCTTATTGCATTTACCCACAAATGCCGCATCGTGATGATGAAGGTACTCTTGGCTGCGAATATATTGGTATAAACGTTTTTGTCGCGAGATATCGCCTTGGGGCGATAAAGTGAAGAAGTTGCTCTCACGACGACAGATTTGCTGGTAAAGCAACGGATTGGCATCACGTAACATCACCACCAATGCCCGCAATGACGATACATAGCGTGCGATATTTATCACTGTCACTGTGAACACAGCCACAATTAGGATATCACCGTTCATAATCCTCTCCCTTCACTACACTGGATGGCGCTTCAGAGGGAGAGGTTACGTAATTACTGCCCCGCTGAGCTGTCCATCACTGACGTTGATTCTTCAACTGCCATGGATGCCAAGTCTTTGTCGATAAAGAACAGAGCCTTGCCATCTTCGCCGACTAACTCGATCTTATCGAGTACGCCTTTAAACAACTTCTCTTCTTCGTGTTGCTCCGCGACATACCACTGCAAGAAGTTAAAGGTAGAGTAGTCTTGCGTGGTAAACGCGGCATGCGCCAAGCTGTTAATTTTTTCCGTGATTAAGCGCTCATGCTGATACGTTTCGCGAAACACCTCACCTAACGAGGAAAATTCGTGACGCGGTGCATCAATCGACCCCAAGATAGGCATGGCCCCTGTCTCACTCACATACGTAAACAGGCGCTGCATATGCTGCATTTCTTCCTGTGCGTGCTTATGTAAGAATTTTGCCGCGCCTTCGAAACCCTGATCCTCACACCAAGCGCTCATTTGTAAGTATAGGTTTGATGAGAAAAACTCCAAATTGATCTGCTCATTGAGCCTGTCAACCATGGCAGGTGCTAGCATATAAAACGTCCTCTTTATTGGGGGTTAGCTGCCATTCTGACCAGCAGCACGTCGGTTTTCAAGCGGATTACGCCGGTAATGTCCAGCGTGACCGATTCTTATATCGAATTTATGACCCGCCTCATTGTCGAATTCTTAACCGGAATGCGATCACAGTGACGGATTTTGCCTCTCAAGCTGGTTAAACTGCGTTTATAACCTCGCATAAAAAGGATAACTCTATGTCATACAAGCATATTTTGGTTGCGGTTGATTTGTCAGATGACAGTGAAAGACTGTTGAAAAAAGCTGACGCACTTGCCTTCGCCTTGGGCGCACAACTGTCGTTGGTTCATATTGACGTCAATTATGCCGAGCTCTATACCGGACTGATTGATATTAACTTAGTCGAATCACGTAACCGAGTGATTGAAGAAGCCCAGCAAAAACTCAATCAACTGGCCAGCGACGCACAAAGCACGGTCACACACACCTTGGTCAGTAGCGGTGATTTAGCGGAAGAGATCACCGAGTCGATTCAAAACATGGGGATTGATTTGGTGGTCGTCGGCCATCATCAAGATTTCTGGAGCTCGTTGTTGTCGTCAACTAAACAACTGCTGAATAAAACGCCCGTTGATCTTTTGATGGTGCCCATCCGCGACTAAACCCTCTTCGCTAACCACTCTCGACAGAAGGCGGGTCATTCTGCCTTCTGCGCTTTTAACCATACGCTGACTGGGAACCGATTGCGTCCTAGAAGCGAAACGGTACACTGCCCTTTTACTCTCTTTATCGAAGGAACCGAGTTATGGGGTATCTTAGCGGCGTGACACTGCTGTGGGCCTTTTCGTTTAGCCTAATTGGCGTGTATCTAGCCGGCCAAGTCGACAGCTACTTTTCTGTATTGATGCGTATCGTGCTGGCAGGATTGGTGTTTTTACCTTTCTTACGTCCTCGCCAAGTGCGCCCCGCGTTTGCCGCCAAATTGATGTTAGTCGGCGCGTTTCAGCTTGGCATCATGTACTGTTTCTTCTATCAGTCCTTCTTATTCTTATCGGTACCAGAAGTGCTGTTGTTTACCGTTTTTACTCCGCTTTATGTCACCTTAATTTACGATGCGTTGAAAAGGCAGTTCAGCGCTTGGTACCTGCTCACCGCGGCCATCGCGGTGCTTGGCGCCGTAGTGATCCGCTATGCCACTGTCAATCCGGACTTTCTGGTTGGTTTTTTAGTGGTACAAGGTGCAAATTTGTGCTTTGCGATTGGCCAGGTTGGTTACAAATACTTGATTGAGAAAGAGCAAACTCAGCTACCTCAGCATGCGGTATTCGGTTGGTTTTATCTTGGCGCCTTAGTGGTGGGCGTGCTAGCTTTCGCCTTGCTCGGAAACAGTGACAATCTGCCTTCTACGCCAACCCAGTGGGGAGTGTTGATTTATCTAGGCACTATCGCGTCAGGGCTGGGCTATTTCTTTTGGAATAAGGGTGCAACCCTGGTCAATGCTGGGGCGCTCGCAGTGATGAACAACGCGCTGATCCCAGCCGGCATTGTGGTGAACGTACTGATTTGGAACCGCGACGCGGATCTTCTGCCGTTACTCAGCGGCGGGGTACTGATTTTAGCCGCGCTGTGGTTTAACCAAACCTGGGTCAAGCGCCGCGTCGACGCCCAACGGAATGCCGACCCAAAGCCTCAGTAACCCGAACGTAAAACAGGCAGGGAAACCCCTGCCTGTTTATTTACCCGAGAGCCAACCCTGATCAGATAAAGGCAAACGCGTCTGAGTAGAGATGATCACGACTCACGCCGCGCTCTTTGCAGAACATATCACGTGCCACGCCTGCCATTTCAAAGCGCCCGGCAATATAGATATCGTAAGCGCCGAGGCTAACAAAATCTTCCATCACCGCTTCTAATACATTCCCTACTTTACCTCGCCATTCGCCTTCCGCCTGTTCAACCACAGGCATAAAGGTAATATTGCGATGCGATTCAGACAGTGCTTGCAGCTCGTCATGCGCGTAAAGCTGGCACGGGTTGCGTGCCCCCCAATAAATAAAGATCGGAGACTGTATTCCTTGATTAATACAGTGATCGACCATGCTGCGAACATACGAAAAACCGGTCCCGCCGGCAATCAACAGCAAGGGACGCTCACTCTCACGCAACCAGGCATCGCCGGCCGGTTCGGTGATTTCAAAGCTCGCTTCACCGCTTTCTAGCACGGCTTTGGCTTTTTCAACCACTTCCAGCGCGAACGGATTTTCATCGGCGGCGCCCACATGGAGCTCGAGCTCACCGCCGTCTTGACGACATGGACTACTCGCCAGTGAAAACGGGCGTTTATCTTTTTCGCCCATTACCGCCATCACATATTGCCCAGGGTGATAGCTCACCGCCTGCTGAGGCTTTAGGACAATGCGGTAAGTGTGACACGCCAGCGACTCAACGGCGGTCACTTCACATAGTATCGACATTCTGTTCCTCTGTTCGTTTTGCTACAGCCGTTGAGGTTATGAGAGGCGGTATCACTACCGCCTCAGGCTGTGTTTTTATCATTAACGGTGAATGCTAGCGCATACCAACCGGATTAGTCTAAGATCCCTAATTCGTCCCATATCGCATCGACACGTGCGACCACATCCGGGTCTTTCGCGATCGGTGTGCCCCACTCGCGAGCGGTTTCTCCTTGCCATTTATTGGTGGCATCGAGCCCCATTTTCGAGCCAACGCCAACCACTGGCGACGCAAAGTCGAGCGAATCAATCGGTGTATTTTCCACCATCACGGTGTCGCGCGCGGGATCCATGCGAGTGGTGATTGCCCAAATAACATCATTCCAGTCACGCGCATTCACATCGTCGTCACACACTATCACAAACTTGGTGTACATAAACTGACGCAAGAAAGACCACACGCCCATCATCACGCGTTTCGCATGCCCTGGGTATTGTTTTTTCATGGTGACCACCGCCATCCGGTACGAGCAACCCTCCGGAGGCAAATAAAAGTCGACAATTTCCGGGAACTGCTTTTGCAAAATGGGCACAAACACTTCGTTCAGGGCCACACCCAGTACGGCAGGCTCATCCGGTGGCCGCCCCGTGTAGGTGCTGTGATAAATCGGCTTTTTGCGCATGGTCAGATGCGTCACAGTGAATACATGGTGACGCTCTACTTCGTTGTAATAGCCAGTATGATCGCCATAAGGCCCTTCGTCAGCATATTCGTTCGGATCGATATACCCTTCCATCACAATCTCGGCACTCGCCGGCACATCCAAATCGTTACTGATGCTCTTTGCCACCTCGGTTTTACTGCCGCGCAACAGCCCTGCAAAGGCATATTCAGACAGGGTATCGGGCACGGGGGTGACGGCGCCGAGAATGGTGGCCGGATCCGCGCCATAAGCAACGCTGATAGGAAAAGGTTCACCCGGATGGGTTTGCATCCAGTCATGCAAATCAAGTGCGCCACCGCGGTGTGCGAGCCAACGCATAATCACTTTGTTTTTGCCGATTTTTTGCTGGCGATAAATACCAAGATTCTGGCGCTTTTTATTCGGCCCGCGCGTAATGGTCAGCCCCCACGTCAGCAATGGCGCCACATCGCCCGGCCAGCAGCGCATCACTGGGATTTTATCCAAATCAACGTCATCGCCGCTAAGCACAACTTCTTGGCAACGCGGACGACGGACTGTCTTGGCGGGCATATTTAACACCTGACGAAACACAGGCAGCTTGTCGAGCGCATCGCGAAACCCTTTAGGGGGCTCAGGCTCTTTTAAGTAGGCCAGCAGTTTGCCGACTTCACGTAGCTCAAGCACATCGTGTCGGCCCATACCGAGCGCCACACGCTTAGGGGTGCCAAACAGATTCGCTAATACCGGCATGTCATACCCGATGGGATTTTCAAACAGAAGGGCCGGCCCGCCCGCTCTTAGGGTGCGGTCGCATATCTCAGTGATCTCTTGGTCAGGATCCACTGGCTGCGTAATGCGTTTAAGCTCACCTTGGGCCTCAAGGTAATCAATAAAATCGCGCAGATCGGAAAGTTTCATATCAGGCTCAATGAGTTAATGGACGCCTCTATGATACCAAGTAAACCGGTATCCGGATCGGTAAAGGGTCGACATTAGCGCGACGACAACGCAGATGCAATGTGCTGGCGGCCAAGGGGGCCAAGCTCGTCACCTAATCCACTTAACCACTCATCTTTTCCAGCTTCGACCAATAATTGTGCCACCTGCTGCCCTTGGCGTAATGATAACTGAGACATCAAAAAGTCAGCGACTGGCGCGGGTAATGGAGAAAGATTCGCCAGTTGTCGAATCGCGGGGCCACGCAGCGATGGGTTATCTGCGGCGGCCATCATTTGTTGCAACGCAAACCCATCATTAGCTCGTTGACGCAAAGCATGCAGTGCATTGAGGCTGTATTGATCGGTACCGCGCCGCCAAAGACGATCATACAGTGCCGGCCGGTCCGTCGCTTGTGCAAGTGCAGCCAAAATCGCGTTATCTGGTAGCCACATTAAGGTGGGATCAGTGAGGTATTGTTCGACCAAATAGGCTAAGCCATCGCTGTCATACTCATCAATCATCGCGACCAATGCATCACGGCGTTGTCGATAACCCGGCTGAGATGGCTTAATCCAGTCAGCAATCACCAATTGGCGATAACTGAGTAACATGCCTAACTCTTGGGTCAGTTGTTGCTCCCGATAACGGTTTAACTGTTGGCGTGCTGCTGCCGCGTAATGGAAGGCAGGGGTCGTGACCCAATAACCGTCTTGCTGATGACGTAACAAAAAATGGGGTTGTTGCTGACTCAATTCAGCCAGATAACGTCGCCAATGATCGTTGTTCAGTGGCAAGGGTGAAGAGAGTAAACGGTAGAGTGTCGCTTCACGTGTGAGCGGCGGAAGCTGACGAATATGCGCTTTGAGCGCAGCGACATCGTCTTTCGCGAGCAGAGTAGACATGGTACGCATGGCTTTAGCCGTGTTCGCGTTATCTAGCACCTGTTCAATAAAGGTTTGGGTGACGATCTGACCATCCGCGGCTGGCGCATTAGCCGCCAAGGCCGCCGGGCTCGACAAGCTCATGATCCCAAGCCCTATAGCCAACAGTGTCGTACAGTAACGTCTTGCCATCCGTTGCAATCCTATGCCCAGTGTCACGCGTTCGGCGCCACCTTTCCTTGGTCACGTCTATTGTGCGAGCTGGGCCTTGGGTGAGCAATAAAAAAGCACTGCGAATGCGCAGTGCTTAACACTATTGCGTTAGCCGTTACGAGTTTTGCCGCCGCATGGCATCAAAGAACTCATTATTGGTTTTGGACATCGCCAATTTACCAATCAAGAACTCCATCCCTTCAAACTCGCCCATTGGATGCATGATCTTTCTTAAAATCCACATCTTTTGCAGTTCATCGGGTTTGGTAAGTAGCTCTTCACGGCGGGTGCCTGAGCGGGTGAAGTCAATGGCAGGGAAAACACGTTTTTCCGCAATCTTACGCGAAAGGTGCAGTTCCATGTTACCTGTCCCTTTAAATTCTTCGTAGATCACTTCATCCATCTTCGATCCCGTATCCACCAGCGCGGTAGCAATGATAGTCAGGCTCCCGCCTTCTTCCACATTACGCGCCGCACCAAAGAAACGCTTAGGACGATGGAGAGCATTGGCATCCACACCACCGGTCAATACTTTGCCCGATGATGGCACAACCGTGTTGTAAGCGCGGGCTAAACGCGTGATCGAATCCAACAAGATCACCACGTCTTTTTTATGTTCAACCAGACGTTTTGCCTTCTCAATCACCATTTCGGCAACTTGCACGTGTCGGTTAGCTGGCTCATCAAAGGTCGAGGCAACCACTTCCCCTTTAACCAGACGCTGCATCTCGGTCACTTCTTCCGGACGCTCGTCAATCAAAAGCACCATCAGTTCGCAATCAGGGTGGTTAAACGCAATGCTCTGAGCAATGTTTTGCAGCAACATGGTTTTACCTGCTTTCGGCGGTGCCACAATCAAACCACGTTGGCCTTTACCGATAGGCGAAGCCAAGTCGAGGACACGGGCGGTGATGTCTTCGGTAGAGCCGTTACCGCGCTCCATCACCATCCGCTCGCTCGCGTGTAATGGGGTTAAGTTTTCGAAAAGGATTTTACTGCGGGCATTGTCGGGTTTGTCGCTGTTAACTTGGTTAACTTTTAGTAGCGCGAAGTAGCGCTCGCCGTCTTTCGGCGGCCGAATTTTACCCGCGATGGTATCGCCTGTGCGCAGGTTAAAGCGCCGAATTTGGCTGGGCGAGACATAAATATCATCAGGGCCGGCCAAATACGAGCTGTCTGCGCTGCGCAAGAAGCCAAACCCGTCTTGAAGAATTTCCAGCGCGCCATTGCCAAAAATATCTTCACCGCTTTTTGCGTGCTGTTTGAGGATCGAAAAAATAATGTCCTGCTTACGCAAGCGAGCCAGGTTTTCAAGTCCCATGCTTTCGCCAAGCGCAACCAGCGTCGAGACGGGTTGAGTCTTCAGTTCGGTAAGATTCATAGTGGTGAGTGTCTTGTTTGTCAAAGTTGAGGTCTGAAATTAGTTAGCGTGTCGAGACCAGTGGCATGTTCGAGAGATGAACAGAAGTACAAATTCCGTGCAATAAGGTAGCACCTAAATGGGGTATCGTCTAGTTGACAGAAAAACAACCGCCGCTGTGAGGCAGCGACGGTTACTTTAACATTACAGGTTAGCGTCAAGAAACTCTTTCAGTTGAGTTTTTGACACAGCACCAACTTTAGTTGCTGCCACACTGCCATCTTTAAAGAGTAGCAGTGTTGGGATACCACGGATGCCGAACTTAGGCGGAGTACCTGCGTTCTGGTCAATGTTCAGTTTTCCGATGGTGACTTTACCTGCATACTCCTCGGCGATTTCGTCCAAAATCGGTGCGATCATTTTACATGGACCACACCATTCTGCCCAAAAATCAACCAAAACAGGTCCTGCAGCTTTTAGAACGTCTGCCTCAAAGCTGTCGTCGGTTAGCTGCATAATTTTGTCGCTCATCTTTTACTCCAATACATGTTTTAGTTACTGGCTAAATTGCGACCAGTAAATTATGGGACTATTTGACTGGATTCGCTTCCGTATTGCAAGCCTAAGCTGATATTCTATCCGGATGAAAATGACGCATATCACAGAGCAGAAATTTGCCGAGCTCGGCTTGCACGCCGATGTTCTTAAAGGCTTGGATGCCAAGGGGTTTACTGAATGTACTCCTATCCAGGCATTGGCATTGCCGGTCCTGCTCACCGGCCAAGACATTGCAGGGCAGGCGCAAACAGGGACAGGAAAGACCCTGGCGTTCCTCGCTGCGACGTTTCATCACCTCCTCACGACCGATGTCCCCGCATCGCGTAAACAAAATCAACCGCGTGCCATCATACTAGCTCCTACGCGTGAGTTGGCGATTCAGATCTATAACGATGCTGAACCGCTTTTGGCGAATACCTCAATCACCGCCGGTCTCGCGTATGGTGGTGAAGGTTACGATAAACAGCAACAAACGTTGGAACAAGGGGTTGATATATTAATCGGCACCTGTGGTCGTATCATCGACTTCCACAAAAAGAAAATTATCGACTTGCACAGCATTCAGGCAGTGGTGCTGGATGAAGCCGACCGTATGTTTGATTTGGGCTTTATCAAAGACATTCGCTTTTTGTTTAACCGTATGCCGGCCCCCAACCAGCGCTTAAACATGCTGTTTTCGGCGACCTTGTCCTATCGTGTACAAGAGCTGGCCTTTGAGCACATGACTAACCCTGAACACGTGGTAGTGGAGCCTGAGCAAATCACAGGACATCGGATTAAGGAAGAGCTTTTCCAGCCATCCAACAAAGAAAAAATGCCGCTGCTACAAACCCTCATTGAAGAAGAGTGGCCCGAGCGCGCCATCATCTTTGCCAATACCAAACATCGCTGCGAATCCATTTGGGCCCATTTAGCCGCCGATAATCATCGCGTAGGTCTGCTCACTGGCGACGTCCCTCAGAAAAAGCGGGTTAAAATTTTAGAGCAGTTTACTAACGGCGAACTGGACCTGCTCGTTGCCACCGATGTGGCAGCACGTGGATTACATATTCCTTTGGTTACCCACGTTTTTAACTATGATCTTCCCGATGATGCGCAAGACTATGTCCATCGCATTGGCCGTACAGGACGAGCCGGCGCCAGTGGCAGCTCAATTAGCTTTGCCTGTGAAGAGTACGCGATAAACTTACCGGCGATTGAAGAGTACATTGAGCACAGTATTCCGGTCAGCGAATTTGATCGTAACGCGCTATTGAAGGATCTGCCGCCGCCAAAGAAAATGGCTAAACGCCCGAATACACAGCGTCGTAGTAACAACAAGAGCGGCAGTAGCAATAATAAAGGCAGCAGCAATAACCGCAACCGGCAGCGCCGCCGTCCACAAAAGTCGGCATAACAGAAAAGAAACATAGGTCAGAGCGCATCATGAGTGGTCACGGAAATACAACATCAACACCGACGCTGTACGCCGCGATTGATTTAGGCTCCAACAGCTTTCATATGCTGGTGGTGCGCCAAGTGGCCGGCAGTGTTCAAACCCTTGCCAAAATAAAGCGAAAAGTACGTCTCGCCGCTGGGATGGATAACCAACAACAGCTCAGCGATGAAGCCATGCAACGCGGCTGGGATTGTTTGGCTCTGTTCGCCGAACGCTTGCAAGACTTTAACACGGACAATATTCGCGTGGTCGCGACCGCTGCGCTGCGCCGTGCCAGTAACGCTGATGCCTTTTTAGCCAAGGCAAATACTTTACTGGGTTACCCTATCGAGATTATCTCGGGCGAAGAAGAAGCGCGCACCATCTATCAAGGGGTGGCGCACACCTCAGGTGGTCCGGGTAAACGCTTGGTCGTCGATATTGGCGGGGCCAGCACCGAGCTGATTATCGGTGAGCAGTTTGAACCGACCTTGTTACAAAGCCTTAATATGGGGTGCGTGACTTTTTTAGAAGACTACTTTGCTAATCGCATACTCAACCAAGCCGCTTTTGAGAATGCGATCGCCGGTGCGAAAGCAGAGTTGGCCCCGTTGGTAGCTCAGTATCGCGAACTGGGGTGGGACTGTTGTGTTGGCGCCAGCGGCACGGTACAAGCGCTGCAAGAAATTATGGTGACCCAAGGGATGGATGAAGTGATCACCTTGGAAAAGCTTCACCGACTGCGCGATCAAGCGATTGCCTGCGGGCAAATGGACACACTGGATATTGAGGGGTTAACGCTCGAGCGCGCCTTGGTTTTTCCAAGTGGTCTGTCCATCTTGATTGCCATTTTTGAGTGTTTAGAGGTTACTCGCATGACCCTCGCCGGCGGGGCGCTACGTGAAGGCTTGGTGTACGAAATGATGACCGCGATGCGTCACAGTGATATTCGTGCGCGCACCATAGCTAGCATCCAATCCCGTTATCAGCTTGATGAGGACCACGGGATCAATGTAGCTGCGACCGCACTTGAATTACTTCATCAGTGTCCCGCGTCATGGATTCCAGAGCCGGAAGCCGGTAGCCTGCTCCATGCGGCAGCCTGCGTGCACGAAATTGGGTTGAGCATTGGCTTTAAACATGATGGCGACCATGCCGCATATTTAATTACTCATCTCGATTTACCTGGCTTTACCCGTGCACAAAAACAACTGGTTGCCACCTTGTTACGCTATTACCGTGAACAACTGGTATGCATTGATGGCCAACATGCCTTGTCCACCACCAGTGCCAACCGTCTCCTCCGACTACTACGCGTAGCTGTGATTTTATGCCATCGTCGCGACAGTCGCGTTCGGCCAATGATCGGACTCAATGCTGACGGCGACGCACTCACTTTGGCGTTAGATACCACACTGCTTGACGCTAGCCCACTGTTACGCGCGGAGCTAGAGCAAGAGGCGCTGCGTCAATCAAGCCTTGGACAGCCACTCGTCGTGCACGCTCAAGACGCTCAAGACGCTCACGCTCTATCGCACACACACCATTAGCAAAACAAAAGGCCCACACCTTGATGGTATGGGCCTTTTTATCCTTGGCGCTGTCAATCAGCTCAGCGGGCAATTAAATTAAGCCGCTGCAATCCCACTATGGCGCAATAACGCCTCAGGGCTTGGCTCGCGACCTCTAAAGCGAACAAACAAGTCTTTCGGTGCTTCACTGCCCCCGCGGCTAAGAATATGGTTTAAGAAGTCTTCACCGGTGTCACGGTTAAAGATCCCATCCTCTTCAAAACGCGAATAGGCATCACTCGAGAGTACTTCAGCCCATTTATAGCTGTAATAACCTGCACTGTATCCGCCCGCAAAGATATGCCCAAAAGCATGCGGAAAGCGGTTCCATTCAGGCGTCGGCACCACTGAGACTTGCTCACGCACCGCATTTAGCGTTTCCATGATCCGCGGGCCCACATCCGGATCAAACTCGCTGAATAGACGGAAATCAAACAAACTAAACTCGAGCTGACGCAACATTCCCATGGCTGAGTTAAAGTTTTTCGCCGCGAGCATTTTTTCCAGCATGTCTTCAGGAAGCGCTTCTCCGGTTTGGTAATGCCCCGAAATAAAGCTCAGCGCCTCTTGCTCCCAGCACCAGTTTTCCAAAAACTGACTCGGCAACTCTACCGCATCCCAAGGCACACCATTAATGCCGGAGACATCAGCCACGTCGACTTGCGTCAGCATATGATGAATGCCATGACCAAATTCGTGGAACAGGGTGACCACTTCATCATGGGTAAACAACGCCGGATCGTCACCCACTGGCGGATTAAAGTTACAGGTTAAGTACGCCACCGGTGTTTGCAGTTCACCGTTCGCTTTGCGACGACGCACCCGGCATTCATCCATCCACGCGCCACCACGTTTATGCTCCCGCGCGTATAAGTCCAAATAGAAGCTGCCACGCAGCGTCCCTTGGCTGTCATGAATGTCATAAAAGCGCACACTTTCATGCCACGTGTCGATTCCTTTACGCTCGGTAATCGTCATACCGAACACACGTTTCATCACTTCGAACAAACCATTGAGCACTCGCGCTTCAGGGAAGTAAGGGCGGAGTGCCTCATCGGAGATGGTATAACGCGCTTGCTTGAGTTTCTCGCTGTAATACGGAATATCCCAAGGCTCAAGGGTATCGACGCCAAATTCTTGCTTGGCATACGCCTTCACTTCGGCAAACTCGCGTTCACCTTGAGGGCGGGCTTTGTCGACCAAATCATTCAAAAAGCCCATCACTTGGTCTGGTGTTTCTGCCATCTTGGTCGCCAACGACAGTTCGCTGTAGCTATTAAAGCCCAACAAACGTGCCAGTTCGTATTTTAAGCGCAACGACTCATTCATCAGCTCGGAATTATCCCACTGCCCCGCTTGCGGGCCGCGGTCAGAAGCACGCGTGGTAAAGGCTTCATACATTTGTTGACGCAGTGCACGATTATCGCAATACATCATCACAGGCAGGTACGAGGGGACATCCAGGGTAAATAAATAGCCTTGCTGCGATTTTGCCTCTGCTTGCGCTTTCGCCGCCTGGCGCGCGGACTCAGGCAAGCCTGCGAGTTCACTCTCGTCAGAAATCAACTTGGTCCACCCCATGGTGGCATCAAGTATATTATTGCTAAATGAAGAGGAAAGCTCAGACAAACGCTTTTGAATGTCACCAAATCGGTGCTGCTGATCCACCGGCAAGGCAATGCCCGAGAGTTCAAAATCTTGCAGCGCATCGGTGATGGCTTTTTGCTGAGCAATCTCTAGGGTCTCGAATTCGGCGCTCTCTTTTATCGCTTTGTATGCTTGATACAAACCTTTGTGCTGCCCGCGCCATGTTGAATACTCAGATAATAACGATAAGCAGCTTTCATAGGCTTCACGCAATGGCTGGCTATTGACCACCGCATTCATATGGCTGACCGGTGACCAGATCCGGCCTAGCCGATCTTCGGCCTCAGTCACCGGTACGCAAACAGTGGCCCAGTTAGCTTGGTCAGTGCCTGCAGCGGCATCGACAGCTTGGCGACAGTCAGCAATAGCGGCTTCCACTGCCGGCTTAACATGCTCAGGCTTAATCGCCGAAAACGGAGGTAAATCCTCAAATTGAAGTAGCGGGTTGGACATAATGCCTTCCTTTTTGCTACCAGACGCTCACTCTATGAGGCCTGGAATATGAATGACAACTTGTATATGCCGTCTCGAGGCGGACTTTTCAATCCTTTGGACTCAAGCAAGTTGTATTGCGAGCGTTACAAAATAATTCTGAGACTGCTGCCTCACTGCCGGTTTGGTATGCTAATACTCAGAAGGTCAGAGTGGGTGGCTTTACAAGCGCCACCAAACAGGACAAGCTGACCTCGACATAAAAGCCAGTGGCACCCTGTGCCTATAAGATGGAGAAAGACATGGCGAAGCATTTCGACTATATCTGTATCGGTGGCGGTAGTGGCGGTATTGCCTCTGCCAACCGTGCCGCGATGCACGGTGCTAAAGTCGCCCTTATTGAAGCAAAACACCTAGGCGGCACCTGCGTCAACGTAGGCTGTGTGCCAAAGAAAGTGATGTGGCATGGCGCCCAAGTCGCAGAAGCGCTTAACCTCTACGCGTCAGACTACGGTTTTGATGTGGATGTGAAAGGCTTTAACTGGTCAACACTGGTTAATAACCGTGAAGCCTATATCAGCCGCATCCATAAGGCCTACGACAATGTTTTAGATAAAAACAACATCGATGTCATCCGTGGGTTTGCGCGCTTTGTCGACAACAACACGGTTGAGGTTGATGGTGAGCATTACACCGCCGATAACTTCTTAATTGCGGTCGGTGGCACGCCCACTGTTCCAACAATTCCGGGCGCAGAACTTGGCATCGATTCTGATGGCTTCTTTGCTCTCCCCGAGCAGCCTAAGCGGGTGGCTGTTGTCGGTGCCGGCTATATCGCGGTGGAAATTGCAGGCGTGTTACATGCGCTCGGCTCTGACACCCACTTGTTTGTGCGTAAAGACCGTCCACTACGGACATTCGATCCTATGGTGACAGATACCTTGGTCGAGGTAATGGAAAAAGAGGGGCCAACCCTTCATACCCAGCATGTTCCGGTTTCCGTTACCAAAGAGAACGATGGCAGCCTGACGCTATCATTTGAAAACGGCACCACCCACAATACAGACACCTTGATTTGGGCAATTGGCCGTCATCCCACCACAGATAAAATCAACCTGGGTGCGACGGATGTTCAAACCACGGCAGATGGCTACATTAAAGTCGACCCATACCAAACCACCAGCGTGCCACATATTCACTGTGTCGGCGATATCATGGATGGCGGCATTGAGCTCACCCCTGTTGCGGTGAAGGCGGGACGTTTATTATCAGAGCGCCTATTTAACGGCCAGACACATGCCAAAATGGACTATGAGTTGGTGCCAACCGTGGTATTTAGTCACCCGCCAATCGGCACCATTGGCTTGAGTGAGCCAGAAGCACGCGCCAAGTATGGCGATGACAATATAAAAGTCTACACGTCCAGCTTTGCGGCCATGTACACCGCTGTTACTCAGCACCGTCAACCCTGCAAAATGAAGCTGGTGTGTGCTGGCGATGAAGAAAAAGTGGTGGGCCTGCACGGGATCGGCTTTACGGTCGACGAGATGATTCAAGGCTTTGCGGTGGCGATGAAAATGGGCGCCACTAAGGCAGACTTTGATAGCGTGGTTGCGATTCACCCAACCGGGTCAGAAGAATTTGTTACCATGCGCTAAGCCGCGCGAGATAGGTTCATATCAAAACGCCGTGTCGATACACGGCGTTTTTTTATGGGGATTCATTGTTTGTTACAGCAATTAGCCTGTCAACTGCGCACAGAAGCGAGCCAAGCCTTCTTTAAGACTCGCCAGTGCCGCCGTGGCTTGACCGGCTTCTCCTTGCTTGGCCGCTTGCTCTAGTGTCAACGCGTTCTGATACAGCTCTAGTGCGGCCAAATTACTGGCACTGCCTTTCATTTTATGCGCTTCACGGACCAAATCGGCGTAATTAGCCTCCGCTAACTGCCTTTCCATCATCGGAAGCTGTTGCTTGCTTTCTTCAACAAAAATACGGCAGGCTTCGTCAAGAAGCGCCGGACTGTCCATTAACCGACTTAACGCTTCTTCTTTATCCCAAACCGATAGGTCGGCCTTTCCTTGATTGACACTCATGTTGGATCCTTTGTACTGATAGACCTATGCGCCACATGGGCTTTTTGAATACTTTGTAGTCATCTTGTTTCTAGCTGTTACTAAGGTTAACCAGCTGCGTTTACCCTGTTGAGATAGTGGTTAAACTCAGGTCCAATCATGCTCGCTTTTCCCCCAAATCATAACAACAGAAGTGAGTGCAAATCATGATGGATATGTTGCCTTGGCTAATCGTTTCCGGTCTGATTGTTTCAGTCATCACCGGACTATTAACCGTATTGATGGTAAAAGGTCTCGATTAAGTCTGAAAGACTCCATGGTACGCCATGGAGTTTTTGCTTGTCTGCTGTTTATATTGATTTAGGGTTTATCCGACTTAGCCTTCTTTCTGGCCTTTTTATCCGCTTTACCCTTTTTGTCTTTCTTGGCTGCTTTTTGTTTGGCTTTTTTAGCGGCGTGATCAGACGCTTTCTTCGCTTTCTTTTCTTCACCACTCACTAGCGAAATAGGACGACAGACGTAGCCTTTTTCACTCGCGACCCGCGCACATTTACTACAAGCCACGCGTGGCGGTGTGGTAATGATTGCCAAGGAGGATAGGTTAGCTTCAACCTCGCCTCGGCGCCATTTACATAAAGCTTTGGCCACTTACGCCTCCGCGCCTAACGCTGCGTTAATGTACATATCAAAACGGTTTTTCTTGGTGGTGATGGTCGAATGCGGTGGTCTATCCGCTAACGGCGTCGCATAATCCGGCCGCTTAACCACCACGCGACTGCGGGCCAGTTGAAGTGCGGGCAGCAATAAGGCATCTGCATCGCTATCTGCCCCCACTAAAGATTGAAAAACGCGCATCTCTTTTTTCACCAAGGCGGCTTTTTTCTTGTGGGGATACATGGGATCAAGGTAAATCACATCAGGTCGCACCAAACCTGGCATGTTTGCCATGTCAGTCAGTGCTTGCTCACTATTGGCATGCAATAACGTCATCCGTGATTGCATCCATGCACCAATATCGGGGTCCTGATAGGCTCGCTGTAAGCCATCATCAAGCAAGGCGGCAACAACCGGATGCCTTTCTATCATTTGCACGGAGCAGCCTAAAGACGCCAATACGAACGCATCGCGCCCCAGTCCAGCGGTGGCATCGAGTACGCGCGGGGTGATCCCCTTATTGAGCCCAACCGCTTTCGCTATCGCTTGTCCTTTGCCACCACCGAATTTACGGCGATGGGCGACCGCACCGCTCACAAAGTCAACAAACACCGCCCCTAATTTGGGCTCATCGCGCTTGCGTAGTTCAAGATGCGCCTGTGTCATCACCAGGGCAAACAATGAATCAGGATCGTGAGTGAGTGACCACTTCGATTTTAGTCGTTCAAATTCTTCGGCTTTTTCAAGGGCGTCACAAATCAAAGTGAGTTGCACATCGGATCTCCACGACTGGGGCTGTTCCGATTATATCAGAGATGGTTTTTTTCCTTTACTGTCTCACGACTGGGACGCCAATTTTTTACCTGATCGCTCAACGGCGCCGGCACACTAAAGTGATAACCTTGGGCATAGTCGACGCCAAGCGCTTTGACTCTGTCCAAAATATCCGCGTTTTCAACAAACTCAGCAACGGTTTGTTTTCCCATTTGCTTGGCTAAATCGTTAATGGCTTTCACCATGGCATAGTCTGTTTCATCGGTCGCGATATCGCGGATAAACTGTCCATCAATTTTTATAATATCGACCGGTAAACGTTTCAGATAACCAAACGAAGAAATGCCGGCACCCAAATCGTCTAAGGCTATGGTACATCCCAATGATTTAAGCTGAGAAAACAGATCGATCGCACTGCTCATATTACTGATCGCCGCGGTTTCCGTGATCTCCAGGCAGAGACACTCACTGGGGACCTTGGTCTGTTTAATCGCATCAAGGAGAAAGGCCACGAACGCGCTTTGGGTAATAGACCGACCCGATAAATTGATCGATACCTTGCCCAGCTTCGCGATTTGCTCGGGATTCGCATCAAACCAGGCGAGCGTTTTGGTCACCACCACAGTATCCAGTTGATGCGCCATGCTGTAGCGTTCGGCGGCAGGGATAAACATACTGGGGAGTAACCAGCCGCCTTTGGTGTCGCGCATTCTGACCAAGGCCTCAATGTAGAGCGTATCTTGCGCGTCTGACTGGATATCAACAATTTGTTGCGCATAGATGTCAAAGCGGTCATGCGCAATCGCCTCATGAATATGGCTGACATAAGCCATTTCTTGCTCCCGGCGCTGCAGCTCTTCATCATCGGGATGGTAAATGTGGAGTCGATTACGGCCTTCATCCTTAGCGGCATAACAAGCCGTGTCTGCTTGCGCATGAACTTGTTGAGGCGAACCCGCGGTACGGTCAAGCAGACGAATCCCCAACGAGCACGCTAAGCGCATCCGGCTGCCATGCCAGAAGAACTCACTGTCAGCAAGCACCGCCAGCAAAGATCTTCCCCAGTTCACTGACTGCTCCGCGGCGTGATGATACGCGATAACGCCAAACTCATCACCACCTAAGCGTGAGAGTACCGCCCCTTCCGGCAAGTGCTGACGGATAATCTGAGCCACTTGTTTTAACGCCTCATCCCCCGCTTCATGGCCCGCGGTATCATTAATTAATTTAAACTGGTCCATATCGATGTAGAACATCGCATGGCACTCACCATCTTCTCGAGCTTGTAATAATGCCGCGGCCAGTTTTTGTTCAAAGTAGCTACGGTTGTAAAGACCGGTCAAATAGTCATGATGCGCTTGATAGGTCAGCTGGTTTTCCATTTCTCGGTGCGCGGTAATATCTTCACCCACGACCATTAGCTGGGTTTGATTATGCATAGCGCGGATGGTTTCTCGAACCCATAAGGTGTGTCCATTGCCGGCTCGATACGGAATCTCACGGCGCCAGACTTGCTCTTGGTTATGCTGATCCCGTTTAATCATTCGATGGGGTGGCGCCTGGTCGCTCACATACAACTCAGTGATTTTATGGCCCAGCAAGCACGATTTTTCATGGCCGAATAAATCTGCGGCGTATTGGTTCAGTGACTGGATGCGCGCCTGGTAGTCCACCGTTAACAAAATAACGGGTTGTTGCTCATAGAGCATACGATATTCAATTTCGCTGCGCTGGAGCTTTTCTTCAGTTTGTTTGCGTTGGGTGACATCTCGCGCTTCAAGTAATACGCGTGGCTGGCCTCGTTCACCGGGAAAGCTTTTCACTGCCACGTCCAAGATCACTTCACGGTGGGCTTCGCTTAAACATAATTCAAACCGCTGAGGCTGAGTGGTTCCAATCTGTTTTAGGTGTTGCTCCAAACTTGCCGGATTACGCCAAATTGGCCACAGCCATAAAGGACGCTCTCCATACGCCTGTCTGTCGGTGATCAGCTGATAAAAGCTGGTGTTGCCTGAAACGACGATGCCATTTTGATCCAACAACGCGATCAGTTGATTACTTTGATCAAACACCCCTTTGAGCATCGCCCGGTGACGCATCAACGATGCCTCACTGCGTCGAAGCTGACGAATATTCGCGGCTAGCATAACAATCACGCTGCCCAGTACCAAAACAGCCAAGGCGACCGCTTGCACAGCCACCGGATGAGTTTGCCATATTGGTTCGGGTTGATTGGTGATCGTCACATCATCAAACGCGCTAATATCTAACTGCCAGCGCTTGAGTGCCGGGTAATCAAACATGGTGATATTGGTCCCATCACGTTCGGCGGGTAGCTGACCACTCAAGGTCTTAAGAAGGAGCTTCCCTTGATGGTAGCCTTGATTTTTACCATCTATCACCACGCCGCCGACCACACCCTGACCGAGCATAAAACTCATGGCACCATAGATGGGCACGGGCGTATTGTGAGTGAGCGTTCGGATACCACTGAGTTTATCGAGAAATTGTCCGTTGCTATCCCTAAAATAGGAAAGATAAAACACCGCCTCACCGTCATGCATGGCTTGAATTCTATCGCGTAGTCCCGAAAAGGTGAGACTAGAAAGGCGCACGACGTCGATGCCAGAATCACCGTTTCTGGCCAGTTGCGCTTGCACGACATTCCAGTATTGACGACTCGAGAAGGTATTATCGAGCAACACATAAACGCGCTCTAAACCAGGGTGCAACCGCTTCATTAACGCCAAGTTGCGCGGTAGATCCACTTCCTCTTTGACGCCGGTTAGCTTAGGGAGCAACGGATAATGCTGGCGACCAAAGTTATTCAGGCCCGCGTAAACAACTGGCGTTTCACCAACATATTCATGCAACTGATGGATTAACCAAAGTGCGGCATTATCCGTGGTTAAGATCGCATCGAATTGATGGTTCCCGAGCTTTTGGATATAGAGTTTTTTGAGTTGCTCTCGATACGCCTCTGACTGATAACGTTTAATTTCTAGATAAGTATGTTGAAACGCAATGTCTTCTCCCGCGGTGGCAGTATCGAGTCCTTCGACCAGAGCTTGGTTCCAAAAGAAGTTGGGATGATAGGAATGCACCACCAGCACGTTTTTTTGTGCGGCGCCGACACTCAATGCTACCCAGAACAGTAAACCGCCTAAAAGGTATTTGATCCCCACATCTACTTCCTGTTGGTTGATTGGTATCGCACTAAACAACGCGATACCCTACATTAGGTGTTAACCGAACGGTCAAGCAATCGTGTTAACGAAAAACAAGACCTCGCTATAACAAAAAGACGAAAACAATGAACGAATTGCCGAAACTGGATGACCTTGATCGTCGAATTCTTTCTACCTTACTGGATGATGCACGCGTTCCTTACGCAGAAATGGCAAAGCGATTTAATGTCAGCCCTGCCACCGTGCACGTTCGTGTCGAAAAGATGAAAGCCGCTGGCATTATCGAAGGCACCGAGATATTGGTAAATACTAAAAAGCTAGGCTATGACGTATGCTGCTTTATTGGTATCAATCTGAAAGCGGCGCGCGATTACCACTCCGCGCTAGAAAAGCTGAACCAACTCGATGAGGTAGTCGAAGCTTACTATACGACAGGGGCCTATAACATCTTCGTGAAGCTGATGTGTCGCTCTATCGAGGAGTTACAGTTTGTATTGATTGATAAACTGCAGGCCATCGATGAGGTCCAATCGACAGAGACACTGATCTCACTACAGAACCCGATCAACCGCAATGTTATCCCTTGAGTTTTGTGGGGTAATTCATGCCCTTACTAAAAAAACGCCCCTGCCAATGGCAAGGGCGTAGAGACACTGTGTGGTCATTTAGCCGACGGTATCTTCCGGCCGCGGTGGTAATGGCGCGCCCGCGTCTTCGGCTAACCACTCGGCAACTTGCTTGGCAAAGTAGGTTAAAATGCCATCCGCACCCGCTCGCTTAAAGCACAGAAGTGATTCCATTACCGTTTCCCGCTCTTTCAGCCAACCGTTATCAAACGCTACTTTATGCATGGCATACTCACCAGACACTTGGTAGGCAAACGTTGGCACATTGAGCTCACTTTTCACTCGGCGCACCACGTCCAAATACGGCATTCCAGGCTTCACCATCACGGTATCGGCGCCTTCAGCAATGTCCATTGCAACCTCATGGAGGGCTTCGTCACTATTGGCCGGATCCATTTGGTAGTTGGCTTTGTTACCGCCTTTAAGGTTAGCTGCTGAACCAAGTGCGTCACGGAAAGGCCCGTAGTAGTTGGAAGCATACTTGGCTGAATATGCCATGATTTGGGTATTAATATAGCCGTTTGCTTCCAACGCTTCGCGAATACGTCCAATTCGCCCGTCCATCATATCCGACGGGGCGACAATATCGACACCAGCTTCGGCATGAGACAGGGCTTGCTTGATCAGTACCTCAGTGGTTGGCTCATTCATCACATAGCCGTCGTCGTCGATAATACCGTCTTGACCATGAATGGTATAAGGGTCAAGCGCCACATCAGTAATCACGCCCATTTGTGGCACATGCTCTTTGAGCAGGCGCACAGCACGAGGCACTAACCCTTCCGGATTAAAGGCTTCCGATGCACAGAGCGTTTTAGCATCTTTGGGGATCACCGGAAACAGGGCGATCGCGGGCACTCCCAATTTGGCAAGGTAGTCCGCTTCATGTAACAGCAAGTCGATAGACAGTCGTTCAATACCTGGCATTGAAGCCACTGGCTCGCGACGGTTTTTGCCCATCAGGACGAAGACCGGATAAATTAAATCATTGGCAGAGAGTGTATGTTCTGCCACCAAACGGCGGCTAAAATCAGTTTTGCGTGTACGACGCAGGCGTCGTGCAGGAAAGGCGCTTTGAATGGATACGGCCACGGTATCCTCCTTAATGTTGCAGACCTGGGCTTTGGGGCAGCGTACTGCCTCGCTATCGTTATGCACCCCTCACTGTATCGAGAAACAGCGCTGGGTATTTTTTATTGTACAATCAATAATCTGTTCAACAGGCTGTTGGCGAAGTTGCGCCACCGCCTGTGCAATATGCGGTAAATACTTGGGCTCATTACGGCTACGTTTGGGCCGCGGGCGCAGATCGCGCGGCTGCAAATACGGGGCATCCGTTTCAATCATCAAGCGATCATCGGGCAGCCAGCTTACCTGTTGCTGAAGCTGCTGTCCGCGCCGTTCGTCGCAGAGCCAACCGGTGACACCTATGTATAACCCGGCATCCAAGCAATCTCGCAGTGCCTGATCCTCACCGGTAAAACAGTGCAGTACCGCCGCCGGCAACTTGTCTAACCAAGGACGCAATATCGCCAGCCAACGGTCATGAGCATCGCGACAATGCATAAATACCGGCATTGACTGCTCAGCGGCTAATGCGAGTTGCGCCTCAAAGACCGCTTCTTGTTGCGGGCGCGGCGAAAAGTCACGATTAAAGTCGAGGCCACATTCCCCTATCGCCACCACCTCGGCGCGCTGCGCCAGTTGCCGAATCATGGTTAAATTGGCTGGATCGACAGATTTAGCATCGTGCGGATGCACCCCGGCAGTGGCATAAGCGTAGCCAGGGTACCGCGCCGCTAAATCCGCCGCCGCTTGGCTTTCTTCAACGTTGGTGCCGGTAAAAATCATCCCAGAGACGCCGGCTTGCTGCGCATGAGCAACAACCTCGTCTCTGTCTTTATCAAATCGTGAGCTGGTGAGATTGACACCAATATCAATCATTCATTGGCCTCTTCAGATGCCGATGCGTCGCGCGGGACATAAAAACGTGACAGCAACACACCCAGCTCGAACAGCAAACACATAGGAATGGCGAGCAAGGTTTGCGAAATCATATCGGGCGGGGTCAACATCATGCCAACGACAAAGGCCGCCACCACGACATACGGACGCTTGCTGGTCAAGCTTTTCGCGGTTGTCGCGCCCGTCCAGACCAGCAGTATAATCGCAATAGGGATTTCAAAGGCAATACCAAATGCTAGAAATAAAGCCAAAATGAAATCGAGATAACTGGCAATATCCGTTGCCACCTGTACCCCTTCTGGCGCAATCGAGGTAAAAAAGCCAAACACCAAGGGCAATACCACCCAGTAGGCAAACGCCACGCCCGCATAAAACAACAACGAGCTCGATACCAAAAGCGGCATCACCAAGCGCTGCTCATGCTTATACAGGCCAGGGGCAACAAAGGCCCAAATTTGGTAAAGCACCACTGGGATGGCAACAAACACCGAGATAACCAGCGTCAGTTTGATGGGGGTGAAAAAAGGCGACGCCACATCGGTGGCAATCATGCTCGCCCCTTCAGGCAGCTTGTCAATCAATGGCTGAGCGACCAAGCTATAGATGTCGTTGGCAAAATACACTAACCCGACAAAGACCACTAAGATGGCAACGATGGCGCGAAGCAGGCGGTTACGGAGCTCCATCAGATGACTGATGAGTGGTTGAGAATCGTTTACAGAAGACATAGTGGTTTTTTCATCAGAGACATAAGGCGTCGCTCGTTATCACTTATCGGTCGACGAGGTGGACGAGGGACTGGTGGCCGTGTCCGCACTCTCGGTATCACGCGCTGCAGTGGTTGATGTTGGCGAAGACGCATAAGGATGCTGCACATCGGCGGCTCGCTGTCGCAGCGTCTCCACCGATTCTTGCAGTTCAGGGGAGAGATTTTTCATCCCTGCTTGCTCGGCTTTGTGCAAATTATCTTGCAACTCTTTGATCTTGAGCTCTTGCTCGAGCTCGTCACGGACCGAACCTGCCATACGCTTGGCCGCGCCCACCCAACGTGACACATTACGTATCGCAATGGGCAGCCGCTCTGGGCCAAGCACCACAAGGCCAATGACGGCAATCAGTACCAGCTCCCAGAAACCAATATCAAACACGGCTTATACCTGCTCTTTATCTTTTTGCGTTTTTTCGCTTTTCGACGGTTCAGCACGCTCATTAAGCGACGTTGGCTCGAAGTCAGCATCTTGATCAGCGCGCTTACCCTCGTCATCATGCATCGCTTTTTTGAACCCTTTTACCGCAGAGCCCAAATCACCACCCATATTGCGTAACTTCTTGGTGCCAAACAATAACACCACGATGACTGCAATGATCAGCAGCTGCCAAATACTAATTCCACCCATACCGGTTCCCTTTATTCCGCTTGGTTAATGTTATGTGCGCAGCAGTGTAACTGCTATTTGTTACAGGTTTTATTACAAAGTCGCCAGCCACACAACCAGAAAACGACCGCCCCCGCTGTCGCAACACTCGGTAGTGTATCGATCCGGTTGGCATACAAGATAGTCGCAGTCAGTAGTAAGGTGGCACCAATACCCAGTAGATATGTGGCGCGCGAGTGG
The DNA here is from genome assembly GCF_001996265.1 of Salinivibrio sp. MA440. NCBI lineage: Bacteria > Pseudomonadati > Pseudomonadota > Gammaproteobacteria > Vibrionales > Vibrionaceae > Salinivibrio > Salinivibrio sp. MA440. Next base: position 17,694 of record NZ_MUFI01000004.1, on the reverse strand, counting down.
CGCTGTTTGGTCTGTAAATAGCTTTGATAGTAGGTGTCTAACCGCTGATTAACTTGCCGCCCCTGGCGGAGGCCATCGTAGATTAGCTCGGGAATTTCTGGCAGCTTTTCGGCCCAAAACGGTGCCTTCTCTTTGACCGCCGCCCATACCGCTTGCGGTCCGACTTGCTGTTTCATCCACGACTCTAAAAACGGCTTTGCTGTGGTCCACAAATCAAGTTGCGGATAAAGCTGACGTCCAAGCCCTTCAATATAGAGCAATGTTTTTTGCAGTAAGACCAGCTGTGGCTGCACTTCCATATTAAAGCGGCGCGCGGTGTTGAAGAGGTTTAATAACACATTACCGAACGAAATTTCACACAGCGGCTTTTCGAAAATCGGCTCGCACACGGTACGAATAGCAAATTCGAAATCGTCGACATTGGTGTCATGCGGCACCCAACCTGAATCGACATGAAGCTCAGCGACCTTGCGATAATCACGGTTAAAGAAGGCAATAAAGTTTTCCGCTAGATAGCGTTTATCATCGCGGTTTAACGTACCAACAATACCGCAATCAAGCCCAATCCACTGCGGGTCGTGCGGGTGTTCATACGACACAAATACGTTGCCTGGGTGCATGTCCGCATGGAAAAAACTATCGCGGAAGACCTGGGTGAAAAAGACTTCAACCCCCCGCTCGGCGAGCAGCTTCATATCTGTACCGTTCGCCTCAAGCGCGTCGATATCTGACACTTGAATACCGTAAATGCGCTCAGACACCATCACGTCTTTGCGGCAATAGTCACTAAACACTTCGGGCATATACAAGGCTTGATCGTTTTCAAAGTTGCGACGCAATTGAATGGTATTCGCCGCTTCGCGCATTAAATCCAGTTCATCAAGCAAGGTTTTTTCATATTCGCGAATCACTTCTACCGGCTTTAAGCGACGTGCATCAGGGAGAAAACGCGCCACCAGCCGTGCCACGCGATACATCAGACGCAAGTCGGCCTGAATAACCGGCAAGATATCGGGACGGATCACCTTAATCACCACTTCACGGCCATTTTCTTTTAATGTCGCGGTGTGGACTTGTGCGATGGATGCGGAGGCTAATGGGTTGGGCTCAAAATCACTGAACCAAGTTTCCAGAGGCCCACCCAGTGACGCTTCAATTTGCGTTTTTGCTTTGTGGCCATCAAAGGGTGCGACTTTATCTTGCAACTGGGCGAGTTCATTGGCGATATGAGCAGGAAAAAGATCGCGGCGGGTCGACATCATTTGCCCGAGCTTTACCCATACCGGCCCCAAACTTTGCATCGCTAAACGCAAGCGCTCACCCACAGGCTTGTCTGGGTGTTGGTTTTTAAGCCAAAACAGCGATTTACGCCCAAGATGGGCGAGTCGAGTCAGCGGTTGCCTGGGTAGTAGGGCATCAACACCGTACAATAACAAAGTACGAATAATAAAATACAGGCGACGAATCTCACTGAGTGTCATGCGGACTCCATCCGTTCTACTAACTGCTTAACCTTGGCTTCCAACCGCGCCGCGTCACTGCGCAATTCATCCACTTGATCACTGTATGCCGCCACTTCTAACGGCCCCGGCGCCAAGCGCCACTCTTCGGTGATCACTTCCCCAGCATAGCGCTGCTGACGCTGAGCCAGTTGCTGTAATTGCTGCCAACGCTGCTGTGCCTGACTGACGAGGGTATGGGCAACCACATCTCCGGTATAAGGCGATAACCATTCGGCGACATCAAACTGAATACCGCTCAACAATTGAGAAAACTGCTGGGCCACGTCCATATCACCATCAAGTGTCAGCTTATCGGCTTTTATTAACGCAGTAAGATTGGCTTTTTGCTGCAACTGCGGCAACGCAGAAAGCGAGAGGGATAGTGCACAATCAAGCTCTCCCTCGTAATGGCTCAGTACATCGATCTGCTGGCCAAAAACAAAGACCCACTGTCGATTATATTCTTGCAGCGTGACGCCAATACTGCGCCCTTTTAGTCGCGCTAAACGGCGCTGGCTATCTGCATCTTTATTAATCACGCCATTTAAGGCGGTCTCGAGTCCTGCACACACGAGTGAGTCAAACGCCATACCGGCTCCTTAGAATTTATACCCACGGTGCAGCGCGACAATGCCACCGGTGAGATTATAATAGCTGGCTTGTTCAAAGCCGGCTTGTTCCATCATGCCTTTCAAGGTTTCTTGATCAGGGTGCATACGAATTGATTCAGCAAGATAACGATAGCTATCTGGGTCATTGACAATGAGCTGCCCCATCTTAGGTAAAATGTGGAACGAATAGGCGTCGTATACTTTCGATAACGGCTTCGCCACCGGTTTAGAAAACTCTAGGACCAGAAGGCGCCCTCCCGGTTTGAGTACACGAAACATCGAGCGCAGCGCCGCATCTTTATCGGTGACATTACGAAGCCCAAACGCGATGGTAATACAGTCAAAGTGATCGTCAGGAAAAGGTAGCTGCTCGGCATTCGCCTGCACATAGCTCACGTTGCCAACAATACCCTTATCGCGCAACTTATCGCGACCCACTTTCAGCATCGAGTTATTGATATCCGCGAGTACCACCTCACCTTGCTCACCGACGATGCGAGAAAACTTGGCGGTCAGATCACCGGTGCCGCCGGCTAAATCCAACACTTTTTGTCCGGGGCGTACACCACTACAGTCAATGGTGAAGCGCTTCCATACCCGATGAATGCCCATCGACATCACATCATTCATCAGATCATATTTAGCGGCGACCGAATGAAATACATCAGCCACGAGGCTTTCTTTTTCTTGGCGTTTGACTTTCTGGTAGCCAAAATCAATCGTTTCTTGGTCCTGGTGCGAATTTTTCTCTGTCATTGTATTCCCCTAACATATTGGCTCCAGTTTACTTTATCGCCCATCCGGACTCCAAGCGCGCAACCCAGTTTATTCTCATTCTTGCGTGGTGGTGCCTGGGTCCGTCTGCATGACATTGACCGACTCTCCCGGTCCAGGTTCCGTGGCCACACTGGCCAGCGCCGGACTTATATCGCGTTTAACCTCGACACCTAGAGCTTTAAAACTCTCCGCTTGGCGCAAGATATTGCCGCGCCCTTGGCTAAGTTTGTTCATCGCTCCTTGATAACTGTCACTGGCTTTACCTAGCGCGCTGCCCAGCCCTTCCATATCGCTAACAAAAAGTCGCACCTTGTCATAAAGCTTGCTAGCCTTCTCGGCGATTTGTTTGGCGTTTTGATTTTGATATTCATAGCGCCATAAATTATTGATTGTTCTGAGAGCCACTAACAAGGTGGTCGGGCTCACCAGCATGATGTTGTTGTCCATGGCGTCTCGAATCAGGCTGGCATCCGCCTCAACCGCGACCTGAAAAGCCGGCTCAACAGGAATAAACATCAGTACGTAATCCAGTGAGCGTACTCCATGGAGTTGATGATAATCTTTGCGACCCAAACCACGAATATGCTGACGAATTGCCTGGACATGCTCTTTAAGCGCGGCATCTTGTTCGCCCAGTGTCTCAGCGTTGTAATAGCGTTCATACGCGACCAAGGCCATTTTGGCATCAACGACGACATCTTTTTCTTGTGGTAACTTAACCACCACATCGGGCTGATAGCGCTTGCCCTGTTCATTTTCAAAGCTGACTTGGGTTTGGTACTCACGCCCCTCTCGCAAGCCAGACTCTTCTAAAATGCGCGCGAGGACCACTTCGCCCCAATTACCTTGTTGCTTATTATCGCCTTTTAGCGCCTGAGTCAGGTTATGGGCCTCACGGGTCATGTCCGCGTTTAATAGTTGTAGATTTTTGATTTCATGAATCAAGGTATGGCGCTCTTTGGCTTGCTCGCCAAAGCTGTCGGTCACCTGCTTCTTAAATCCTTCCAACTGCGATTTAAGCGGTCCAAGCAGGCTTTCTAAGCTCATTTTATTTTGCTCATCGACCGAGTGGACTTTTTGCTCAAATACTTGATTGGCAAGTTGCTCAAACTGGGTGCGTAATCGCTCCTCCGCGTTTTCTAGCAGTGCGTGTTTTTCCTTCGCCGCGTTTAACTGCTGCTCGGCGCTGGCTTTAACTTCTCGCAACTCTGCCAACAGTTCAGACTTTTCCTCACGTACGGAGTCTAATTTGTCGCTTAAGTCGTGATTATGCTGACGCAGTTGCTCCTGTTGCCTGAGTTTCTCGCTCGCAGAGGTTAACTTGCCATAATACTGGCGTAACTCTTGCGTCAGACGATCGCGCTCGACATCTAAGCTATCTAACTCGTGCTGTTGCTGATCAAGCTGCTGCTGCAGTTGTTGGTGTTGCATGTCAGCACTGGCTTGTTGCTGCGCATATTGCGTTTCATACCATTGCTGGTATTGCGCAATAACACGTCGGTGTAGGCCATAACCGAGTCCAAGGGCACTGACTGCGCCAAAACAAAACGTGAGAATAGGTAAAGCGGAAAATGACAAGCCATCAAGCATAAAGCGTTCTCTATTGTGCGGTCATTGGTATCAGCAAAGGCTAATGGGATACTGGATAGATGTCCAGTCTATCTCAGTCAGTTACAATGGCGTAGACTGCCTGGAACGACAGGCATATTGGCAAGGAGGCAACATGCATAACGAACGGAAGGCACTGATCTTTGCCTTGTCTGCTGTACTGCTATGGTCAACGGTTGCAACCGCATTCAAAATCACCCTGAGCTACATGACACCGATTCAAATGCTGGCAGCGGCCAGCTTAGTGTCGGTAGTAATTTTAACCGTTATTGCTGCTGTGCAAGGAAAGCTTCACGCGCTGTGGCCGACCTTTCGGCGTCAACCCGGTTACTATTGCGTGTTGGGGATGATTAATCCATTCATTTACTACTTGGTGCTTTTTAAAGCTTACGATCTGTTACCCGCTTCATTAGCCCAGCCTTTAAATTACAGCTGGGCGATCACTCTGACATTAATGGCGGCATTGTTTTTAGGCCAAACGATTCGTCGTCAAGATTGGATTGCGGCGGCGTTGGGCTATTTTGGCGTGGTTGTGATCGCTACCAAAGGCCAGCTTTTATCGCTCCAGTTCGATAGCCCGCTTGGCATTGGTTTGGCGTTACTCTCAACGTTATTGTGGGCAGGTTTTTGGGTCCTTAATACTAAAAATCGCGCTGATCCTGTGCTCGGCATTTTGCTCTGTTTTATTCTGTCACTGCCTGTATCTTTGCTATTGGCTGGATTAACAAGCACTTGGGAAGGGATCCCTTGGCAAGGATGGTTGGCAGTCGGTTATGTCGGGCTATTCGAAATGGGAATAACCTTTATGCTGTGGCTGAGCGCGATGAAATATACCCAGAACACCTCTCGGATCAGTAATCTGATTTTTATTTCGCCTTTTATCTCTTTGGTGTTACTGGCCACCATTATTGGCGAGACAATTCATATCAGTACCTTGGTTGGGCTAAGTTTTATTGTAGTGGGGTTACTGATCCAACAGCGTACCCCGAAAAAGCGCAAACAACCTGCCGCGAGCGCGTAATCTGTATTGCTTAAGGGTCGCCAATGCCGCTCACAATGATCGGCGCCCGTTGCACGGCGCCCGTTGCACGGCGTCAATCGGCATTAACCCATCTTACGCTGGATCATATATTGGTATAGCTCGTCAGCCGACAGGCCATCTTGCTCCAAACCTTGGGTGATTTCCTCGATACGCTCAGCACGACGATCTTCAATCACGTGATTAAATTGATAAACCAGCTCGCGTAAATATTTGAGCGGCACTTGATGGGCGGCGCTACGGACACGCTCTTCACTTTGGCTGCCTAGCTCTACCAATAATTTACCAAACATGATTTTTTCCGGCGATTCCTCAAGTTGTTCAAGGACGCGCGCCATTTCGATTGTCGATAATGACATAGTGTATAACTGACCTTTGGATATAAAACGAAAAGGAATGAGCGTTAATTCGATTTGCTTAGTAAATATACTCTGAACCACGCACGTTTAGCAAAATAAAAAAACGCTGGCCGAGGCCAGCGCAAAAGGATGATGGGTTGTCGAGACCCCTGCGTTTTGCACGTCTTATTATTGTTTGCCAACTGAGACGTTGTTTTATTGATTATTTAGCTTTTTACCACTTTGGCATGCCATTGCTTACCTTTCGGTGACCATAAAATAATCAGACCCGGCACTAATAACCACATATGCACCGTCATCAAATCACTGGCCGATAAGCCTAGACGCTGGGTTAAGCTCACGAGTAGCCCAGCCCCGCTCATCTGGAATAACCCGAGCAATGCCGCGGCCGTGCCCGCGCGGTCCGAAAACGGCGCTAATGCTGCTCCAGCTGACGCGCCTAACACCCAAGCAAAGCCGAATGAAGAGGTAAAGATCGGCAACATAAAGGCCCAAGGTTCAGCGATGGGGCTAAGCGCCAGCATCAACCCGCCCGATCCCACCAGCATCATAAGGCCAATATTTAATGCCCGGCGGCTACCAAACTTTTGCATATAACGTGGCCCTAACATTGCCGCGGCAATATTTAACGCCGCATTGGCGCCAAACCAAAAGGTGAAACTGTTCATGGAGATACCGTATCTGTCCATCAACAGCACAGGTGCGGAGGTGACATAAGCGAGGATCACCGCCATCGCCAACATGCAAAGGGTTATGTGATAAGTAAATGTTGGTACACGCAGCACCTGCCAATAACGGCGTAAGCTGAATAGGCGGCCCGAGGTATCAGTATGCGATGGTCGGGTTTCGGGCAAAAAGACGATAACCAGCACCAACCCTAATACCGCATAACCGAGCATAAAGGTGAAGTTAGCACGCCAGTCAAACACCTGGGTTAACCAACTACCAAGTAGAGGCGCTAGAGCCGGCACAAAACAAATCGCACCATTTAAGTAGCTAATCATATGGCCACTGCGTTCGGCACCAAAACGATCGCGGACGGCGGCAAAGGCACACACGGAGGTTGCACACGCGCCAAACCCTTGCAGCAAACGCGCCACCAGCATCATATCCATCGAGGTGGCGAGCCACGCCATCAAAGAGCTAAGGCCATAAAGCGAAATACCAATAATAGCCACAGGCTTACGGCCAAAGCGATCGGCCAACGGCCCCGCAAACAGCTGACCAAGACCTAAGCTAAACATAAACCAGGTCACAGTGTCTTGAGCCAAAGTGGGACTCACATTAAAGTCACCCGCCATATGCGATAGTGCCGGTAGGTAAATATCAATCGCCATGGGGCTAAATAGCACCAGTAACACCATTAAGGCGACCAGTAAGCGATTTGATGTCGGTGAATCAGTGTGCGTCATTGGTTACTCCTCTATACAGGCACGCAGTATAGTGGCTTCAGGATATGAACCATAATGGTTTATAGTAAAAGCAGTTATTCCTAAGGAGAATACCAAAGATGGATTTGGACCAACTGCAACGTACCGACCTCAATTTATTGGTGTGTTTGCATGTACTTTTAGAAGAGTGCAATGTCACGGGCACAGCCAAACGCCTGCATTTAAGTCAATCGGCGGTGAGTAAAAATCTGGCCCGGCTAAGATCGCAATTTAACGATCCGCTTTTTACTCGAGCCGCCCACGGATTAAAACCCACGGTTCGTGCACAAACCTTGCAACCTAAATTACGCGCTTTGCTCAATGATATCGCGGCGATGACCGAACCTGACCATTTTCAGCCACACTTAAGTGATCGCTGTTTTCGCTTTGCGCTTGTAGAGAGCGCCTACCCATTACTGCTGCCCCAATTTATTGGCGATATGTTAGAGGCCGCCCCATCGATCACCCTCAATACCGCCGCTTGGGATCAAACCACTTTTGATGGTCTCGCCCGTGGCAATATCGACTTTGGTATTACCGGCAAAGATTTAAATCCCGCCGATGCCATGCTGACCATGATGCCGCCCAAGGGTGTGCGCTACCAAGAGCTTTGCCAAGATCACCAGTGTGTCTTGATGCGCGCCGATCACCCCGCACTCAAGGGCCCATGGGATGAAGCGCGTTACCTTGGACTGCGACATGTACAGGTGAAATGTGATGGAAATGATCGCTGGTTGTTGGACTATAAACTGGCAGAGCGTAATATTGAGCGTGACATTGCCATGTACGTGCCTGATTTTAACAGTGCGGCGAGCCTGTGTACCTATACCGACCTGGTGTTTACCTCACCAAGCCAGTTTGCGCATTATATTGCCGCGTCGCTCAATTTGGTGGTACGGCCGTTACCGACGCCAATACCGCCGATGGCGTACACCTTGTTTTGGCATCAAAATCAAGAAAATGACCCGGGGCACCAATGGCTGAAAGATTTAATTATTTCGCGCTGTCAGCAGTTTAGCCCGGCAAAATTGCAGCCTATCGCCCATCGCGCTAGGGTCTAATCCACTGGTTTTTTACGCGTGGCCGAACATGGCAAGTTCACCCCATACAAAGAAGGAAGAATAATGGACGCGACCCTTACCAAGCGTGTTGAGCAGCTAAGACACTGGCTAGCTCAACACGATTATGACGCCCTACTCATCCCCCACGAAGACGAATATCTCGGTGAGTATGTGCCCGAGCACAACGAACGCCTCCACTGGGCAACCGGCTTTACCGGCTCCGCAGGGGCGGCGGTGATCACCCGCGACAAGGCAGCGATTTTTGTTGATGGCCGCTATGTGGTTCAAGTCCGTAAGCAAGTCCCCGCCGGCCTGTTTGACTACTGCCACCTGATTGATGAGCCACCGGTGCAATGGGCCCAGCAACAATTGCCCAAGGGTGCCAAGCTGGCTATCGACGCTCGCATGCATAGCGTCGCTTGGTACAAACGCACCCAACGCGCGCTGGATGGGGCTTTGGCTTTGGTGAGTGTTGAGCAAAACCCGATTGAAAGCTTATGGGACGATCGCCCCGCCCCGCTTAATAGCCCTGCCATTTTACTGGGTGAAGAGAAAACCGGCCGCGCCAGTTTAGATAAGCGTCAAACCATTGGCCAGCAGTTAGCCGATCAGAACCTTGATGCCGCGGTACTCACTCAACCCGATGCCGTCTGTTGGCTGCTCAATATCCGTGGTCGCGATATCCCACGTTTGCCCGTGGTACTGACCCAAGCGATTATCAAGCAATCCGGTGACGTCACCGTGTTTATCGACCCTGACCGTCTCCCCGACGGCTTTGATGCACACGTGGGCCAAGGAGTGAGCGTCGCGCACCCTGATAGCCTGGTTGATGCCCTGCAAGCGCTGAGTGGTCAACGTGTATTGGTCGACCCAAACGGTGCCAATGCGTGGACACTGGACACGCTCCAACAAGCGCAAGTCACCGTGGTGGAAGCGCAAGACCCATGTGCGCTTGAAAAGGCGGCCAAGAACCCGCAAGAAATCGCCGGTATGCAAGCCTGCCACGTGCGCGATGGTGTTGCCGTGACTCGCTTTTTGGCGTGGTTTGACCGTCAAGTCGACGCCGGTGAACGCCCTGATGAAGCTGTGCTCGCAGACACCCTGTATCAATTCCGCCAACAAGACGATCAACTGGTCGACTTAAGCTTTGATACCATTTCCGCCGCCGGTGGCAATGCGGCCATGTGTCACTATAACCACAACAATCAGCCCAAACCGAGCGTGATTGAGAGCAACAATGTCTACTTGGTCGACTCAGGCGGCCAATACTATGACGGCACCACGGACATTACCCGTACCGTGCCGGTGGGCGAATGCAGCGCTGAGATCAAAAAGGCCTTCACGCTGGTGCTGAAAGGACATATTGCGCTGGCCACCGCGCGGTTCCCGAAAGGTACCTCAGGCAGCCAGCTTGATGCCTTAGCACGCCAGTATTTGTGGCAACACGGCTATGATTTTGACCATGGCACCGGTCACGGTGTCGGGCATTTCTTGGACGTACACGAGGGTCCGCAACGCATTTCCAAAGCGCCCAATAGCGTCGCGCTATTGCCGGGCATGGTGGTGTCAAACGAGCCGGGCTACTATCGCGCCGAGGCGTTTGGGATCCGGATTGAAAACCTCGAGTTGATTGAAGAAAAGCCCACCGAGGGCGACATGACGATGCTCGGGTTTGCCTCACTCACGCGTGCACCGATCGATCGTCGTTTGGTCGATGTGAGCTTGCTCAGCGAGGCGGAAATCCAGTGGTGGAATCGCTATCATCAAACCGTGTGGGATGAAGTTAGCCCATCTTTAGATGAGCAAGACCAAGCTTGGTTAAAACAAGCGACCGCGCCGCTAAGCCGTTAAGTCGCCTCTTCACTAAGTATAAAAAAACAAAAAGCGTCCGATTGGACGCTTTTTTTATTCCCCTTTCAGGGCTTTCTCGACCGCTTTAGGCGAAAAGCCGCGCAAGGTGGTATCGCCAATGCAAATCACCGGGACACCCCGCGAGCCTGTTGCTGCCAGCAGCTTCTTGCCTTTGGGCGTGGCCGTATCGACAACACGATAACGCAGCCCTTTTTTATCCAAGTAAGCTTTGGCCGCCTCACAGTGAGGACAGCGCGGGCCCACATATACAGTAATACGTTTCATGCCCGCATTGTCGCTAACCCGCTGCCGTTTGTGAAGCCATTTGCGCCTGACGCGCGACATCGTAGATGTTATCCCAATCTTTCCATACCACCTCAAACCCGAGGGCACGGACGCTGGCGGCCACCTCTGCCGCGCTACGTTCATCACTGATGGCAAACTGCTCCAATTGTGGCTCAGGGTTGGCATAACCGCCCGGTTGGGTTTTTGACGCCGCGGATAAGCTCGTGACACCAAGCGGCAACACATTGTCGCGAAAGTGAGGTGACTCCCGTGTCGATAGCGACAGCTCTACCTGCGGATTCCACAACCGATAGGCACAAATCAGCTGGACCAGCTGCTTATCCGTCATCACCGATTTCGGCTGTAACGCCCCCGCGCAAGGGCGTAAGCGCGGAAAAGATAGCGAATAGCGGCTTTGCCAGTATTGCTTTTCCAAATAATCCAGATGCTGGGCGGTAAAAAAGCTGTCGGTGCGCCAGTCCTCAAGGCCAATCAAGGCGCCGAGACCGATCTTATCGACCCCTGCTTGTGCCAACCTATCTGGGGTTTGCAGCCGGTAGTGAAAGTCGGTTTTATTCCCGCGCTTGTGGTGTTCCCCATAGGTTGGAGCGTGGTAGGTTTCTTGGTACACCATCACCGCATCCACACCTTGTGCCACCAAGGCGCGATACGCGTCGGTATCCAGCGGCTGCACCTCCATCGCCACATGATGAAAGTATTGCTTCACCACCGGTAAGGCGCGGAGAAAATACTCGAGCCCTACCTTGGTTTCATGCTCACCGGTCACCAAGAGCACACTGTCAAAGCCCATTTTTTTGATCGCTTCACACTCGGCGGCGATCTCAGCTTCATCCAGCGTGCGCCGTTTGATTCGGTTTTCCATCGAAAAACCGCAATAGGTACACACGTTGGCGCACAAATTGGAGAGATACAGCGGAATATAAAACCCCATGGTGTAGCCAAAACGCTGCCGCGTCAGCGCCGCAGATTGCTGAGCCATGGCCTCAAGATACCCTTCAGCGGCTGGGCTGATCAGGGCAGCGAAATCGTCCAAATTGCGCGAGGATTTAGCCAGCGCCCGCTCGACATCTTGGCGCGTTTTACTGTAAATCGAAAGGCGATGATGATCCCAATCGAGTGCCGCCCACCGCTCAGAAAAGCTCATCACGCCTCCTTAGCGTCAAGAAACGTAGTTAAGGGGCTAGAAGCGTGGGCGTGATTGTGTGTGCCCGCCAGCCCAGCGCGATACGCGCAGCGTCCTGCTTCAACCGCTTGTTTAAACGCTGCGCCCATGGCAATCGGATCGCCAGCCGTGGCAATGGCGGTGTTGACCAAAACTGCATCGGCACCGCGCTCCATCGCTAACGCCGCATCTGACGGTGCACCAATGCCGGCATCAATGATCACCGGCACGCGAGCTTGCTCAATAATGATGTCGAGAAACGCCATTGAGGCCAGTCCTTGGTTGGAGCCAATTGGTGAGCCAAGGGGCATCACCGCCGCGCACCCCACCTCTTCCAAACGCTTACACAGCACAGGATCGGCATGACAATATGGCAGCACCACAAACCCCTCATCTACAAGCGTTTTCGCCGCTTGAAGGGTTTCAATCGGATCAGGCATCAGATACTTAGGGTCGGGGTGAATTTCCAGCTTTACCCAAGGCGTTCCTAATGCTTCTCGAGCAAGACGCGCGGCAAACACCGCTTCTTGCGCATTTTTCGCCCCCGAGGTATTGGGCAGCAGGCGCACACCTAGTTCACGCAGCGGGGTTAAAATATCGTCTTGTGTGGCATGCACATCGACTCGCCTTAGCGCCATGGTGACCAGCTCAGTACCACTGGCCGCCAGTGATTCGGCCATGACCTTGCGACTGGCAAACTTGCCGGTGCCGGTTAACAGCCGAGATGAAAACGTCGTATCCGCAATGGTTAACATAATTATCCTCCGGCAATCGCTTGAAAGACCGCCAAGCTATCGCCAGCGGCAAGTGACGTGGATGACCAAGCATCGCGCGCAATAATGGTCTGATTTAGCGCGACCGCGACTGATTCAGCCGGCACCTTCATCTCCTCAATCAATTGCGCGACGGTCGTGGCATTGACCTCTGTAGGCGTGTCATTAATGGTTAACTGCATCGCTTACCTCCCGCTTTGGCTGACAAACCGCACAGTGCGGATGCACAGGCAGCGAAAAGTGCTGCCATGTCATGGTTTGTCCATCCAGTCGTGACAAGCGATTGGTACCGACCGCCTGCCCTAATAATAATTTTATCCCTTCAAGCGCTTGCGCAGTGGCCATCATGCCGACCACAGGTCCCATTACCCCAGCTTCAGCGCAGCGTGTGGGTTCAGAGGGCGTCACGTCTGCAAAGGCGCACGCATAACATGCACTATGCGGTTGATAAACCAATAACTGGCCTTGCCAGCCAATCGCGGCCGCGCTCACCAACGGCGTGCCAGTCTCTACACAGACTTGGTTGACCGCATGACGAGTGGCGAGATTATCACTGCAATCAAGCACCACATCCGCCATCGCCACTTCGAGCGCCAGGCGCTCATCCTCGAGATAGGCATTGATGGCCCGGCACTGGCAATGTGGGTTCAGCGCGCCCAAGTTAGCGGCTAGCGCTGCGGCTTTATCGGTGCCGATTTGCTCATCCCGATACGCCACCTGACGCGCCAAATTGGATAGCTCAATGTGGTCCGAGTCAGCAATCGCTAACTGTCCCACGCCAGCGCCTGCAAGATAGAGACCCGCGGTGGTTCCAAGCCCACCGGCACCGACCATCAACACGTGCGCCTTTTTAAGTGCCTGCTGCCCGCACTCTCCAACCTCTGGCAGCATGATTTGCCGGCTATAACGCAGGTATTCACTGTCCGATAGCATCACGCCCTCCTTGTTGTCTTGATGGATTAAGACAGCGGTCAAATGCCTCAATGCGCGCCGCTAAATCAGGCGCTTGCGTCACGGCACGGACCACCGCAATGGCGTCCACGCCAGTGCGCCAAACGTCAGGGGCTCGGTCGAGATCAATACCGCCAATCGCCACCGTCGGAAAACGGCCATCAACAGTCGCCACCTGCTGTGCTAACGCAGAAATGCCTTGCGGCGGCTCGGCGAGCTGTTTGGTGGTGGTGGGAAAAATATGGCCGATGGCAAGATAACTGGGCGTGAGTTCAACCGCTGCAGCGAGCTGCTCGGGACTGCGCGTCGAGACGCCAAGGCGCACGCCTTGTCGTGCGAGCCGGTCAAGATCCGCCTCTTGTAAGTCTTGCTGCCCCAGATGAACGCCATAGGCGCCAGCCTCAAGCGCGAGCTGCCAGTGATCGTTGATAAACACCTGCGCATGGTGCGCGCGGCCCAATGCCACCGCGCGCTGTATCCAATCTAGCAATTGTGGATGCGCTGGCTGCTTCACACGCAGTTGCACGGTTTTCACCCCCAAGCAAAGCAAGCGTTCGAGCAAATCCACATCGTCCACTACCGGATATAATGGGCCTATACCTTCAGACATAGATGCAAACGGGGTCAGGCTCATGACTCCACCTTATCGCTGTCCACTACCTCAGCGCCTTGTGGTGACGAATGATGGGATTTTTGCAGGTAGAGCTCACTGCCTTTTTCTCGGAATTCTTGCGATTTTTGCTGCATGCCTGCTAACGGGTCTTCCAGCATAGCGACATCAATCGCTTGACCCGCGGCGGCATAGCCGTTTTCTTTGGCGTAGTCCCGGACTTCCTGGCTGATTTTCATGGAGCAGAACTTCGGTCCACACATCGAGCAAAAATGTGCGACCTTGCCCGACTCTTGAGGCAGTGTTTCATCGTGATAGGCGCGTGCCGTGAACGGATCAAGGGATAGATTGAACTGGTCTTCCCAGCGGAATTCAAAGCGCGCTTTAGAAATGGCGTTATCACGCACCTGCGCCCCCGGGTGTCCTTTAGCTAAGTCCGCAGCATGCGCGCAAAGCTTGTAGGTGATAAGCCCAATTTTAACATCCTCCTTATTGGGCAGACCCAGATGTTCTTTGGGCGTGACATAACAGAGCATCGCACACCCAAACCAGCCAATCATCGCCGCACCAATGCCGGAGGTAATATGATCGTAACCGGGAGCAATGTCGGTGGTTAGCGGGCCGAGAGTATAGAAAGGCGCTTCATGGCAATGGGTGAGCTGCTCGTCCATGTTCTCTTTGATCATATGCATGGGCACGTGGCCAGGGCCTTCAATCATCACCTGCACATCGTATTCCCATGCCACCTTGGTGAGCTCGCCCAGGGTACGTAGCTCACTGAATTGCGCTTCGTCGTTCGCGTCTGCCACTGAGCCGGGACGCAGCCCATCGCCCAACGACAAAGACACGTCGTAAGCGGCACAGATTTCGCAGATTTCGCGAAAATGGGTATACAGGAAACTTTCTTGATGATGCGCCAAGCACCATTTGGCGATAATCGATCCACCGCGCGAGACAATCCCAGTCACGCGATTGGCGGTCATGGGCACATAGTGCAAACGCACCCCAGCGTGAATGGTAAAGTAATCGACCCCTTGCTCGGCTTGCTCTATCAAGGTATCGCGCATTACTTCCCAGGTCAGGTCTTCGGCAATGCCGTTCACTTTCTCAAGCGCCTGATACATAGGCACAGTGCCAATCGGGACTGGGCTATTACGTAAAATCCACTCGCGGGTTTCGTGAATATTGCGGCCCGTCGATAAATCCATCACCGTATCCGCACCCCAACGAGTCGACCATACCAGTTTTTCAGTTTCTTCCTCTATTGAGGAGCTCACCGCTGAGTTACCAATATTGGCATTCACTTTCACCAGGAAGTTACGCCCGATGATCATCGGCTCCGCTTCTGGGTGATTAATGTTAGCCGGAATAATCGCCCGCCCTTCGGCGATCTCTTGGCGCACAAATTCGGGAGTGATGTTTGATGGCAAGTGAGCACCAAAGCTTTCCCCAGGGTGCTGGCGATTGAGCTGCTCTTCACGATACTGCTGGCGACCCATATTTTCGCGAATAGCGATAAATTCCATTTCTGGGGTAATGATGCCTTGGCGTGCGTAATGCAGTTGAGTCACACACTGATTAGGTTTGGCGCGGCGGATAGATGGTAAGGCACTAAAGCGAAGTTCATCCAAGGTTTCATCACTGAGGCGGGTTTGGGCATAGTCAGAGCTCACCGCATCAAGAAACTCCGTATCGGCACGTTCATCGATCCAGGCTTTTCGCACTGGCGCTAAGCCTTGGTAAATATCGATAGTACTCTGTGGGTCGGTATAAGGCCCTGATGTGTCATAAACCCGAATGGACTCATTGTCTTCATACTGAGGCTTTTCTTTGCTGCCGCCCACAAAGGTGGGGGAAAGATGGATCTCGCGCATCCCGACGCGAATGTCAGGTCGCGAGCCCTCGACATAGACTTTTTCCGAGTTAGGGTAGGTTTGCGCAGAGAGGGAATCGATAAAGGATTTGGCCTCAAGGCGGGCCTGTTTACGGGTCGACATAGCATTACTCCGGTGTTCATTATGGGAATTAATGCTTGCCGGAAAACGCTGAATTTGAGATGTGAGCAAAATGGCAGACGGGTTGCGTCTGTGATCTGAAGCATCTCTTGTTCCCTTCGCTGGTCTTAACCAGATCAGGTTCAACGGATCCCACTTTATGTGGTCTCAGCCAATTGGCACTCCGACAAGTTCAACGCCAGTATAAGAAATCACCGCCGCAACAACAAGCGACGTACGCGATGTTTTCTATTACCCGGTAATACGTCCCAACAGCCAAGCACCCATCGCTGCCGCTCCGAGGCATAAGGCGAGATTCAAACCAACATTTAGTAAGGCTTTCACGGTTTCTCCATGTTGGAACAGCATCAAGGTATCGACAGAGAACGTCGAGAAGGTGGTAAAAGCCCCTAAAAAGCCAATCGCAATCAGTTGACGCCAAGGCACTGGGGCAATCAGCTCTTGGCTCATCGCCGCTAAAAAGACGCCCATTGCTAATGAGCCCAGCACATTAACCATTAGGGTGCCGTAAGGGAATCCTCGACCAAACACTGCGACGCTCCACTCTGAAACTAAAAAACGCGAGGACGCCCCTAATGCGCCACCAAGCCCTACCCACAATATGCTTACCACTGGGTGCTCCTTTCGATTGGTAAAAACTCATCATACCGCGACATGTGAACAAGAAACAGGAGGGAGAAAAAGGAAGAAAGGCGCGGTTACTACCACAGACAGTAGACATAAAAAAAGCACCGACGATGTCGATGCTTTAATATTTGGCAGGGGTAGAGGGATTCGATCGGACTGGCGGCCCAGCCCCCAACACGATTTTTTGTGGTTTGCATGTTCACATACAAAAAAAGCACCGACGATGTCGATGCTTTAATATTTGGCAGGGGTAGAGGGATTCGAACCCCCAACACGCGGATTTGGAATCCGCTGCTCTGCCAGTTGGAGCTATACCCCTGTAGATAGTTGCCTATTGTAGCGATCTCGCGACAAATTACCACCATCAATTACTAGTCAAACGTTTAATCGCTTATTTATAAAGCGATTTGTCTGGTCGGCCAATAACAAAAAACCCCAGCTTTTCAGCTAGGGTTTCTAAGTAGTGGCGGAGTGGACGGGACTCGAACCCGCGACCCCCGGCGTGACAGGCCGGTATTCTAACCAACTGAACTACCACTCCGCACCAATTCTGTATGACTAAAGGCTTATATCTCTTTGCTTTAATCAATTGTAATCAAAGCCTGGCGATGTCCTACTCTCACATGGGGAGACCCCACACTACCATCGGCGCTGCTTCGTTTCACTACTGAGTTCGGCATGGAATCAGGTGGGTCCAAAGCGCTATGGTCGCCAAGCAAATTTGGTCATCTAGAAAGCTGTTCGTTCTCGCCACAATCAACTGGCTTATTTCAAGTCCAACCCAAAACCTCTTGGGTGTTGTATGGTTAAGCCTCACGGGCAATTAGTACAGGTTAGCTCAACGCCTCACAGCGCTTACACACCCTGCCTATCAACGTTCTAGTCTAGAACAACCCTTTAGAGAGCTCGAAGCTCTAGGGATGACTCATCTCGGGGCCAGCTTCGCGCTTAGATGCTTTCAGCGCTTATCTGTGCCGAACTTAGCTACCGGGCAATGCGTCTGGCGACACAA
>NZ_MUFI01000039.1:0-35056 GCF_001996265.1 Salinivibrio sp. MA440 | reverse complement strand
GAGTATATAAATCTCTTATTTGGTAAGAGCGCAGCCCAATCAGGGTGCTTATATTAGAGAAGTGGCTGTTTAATAACCGAATGTGTTGCACTAAAATAAAGCTAAAAAGAACATTTTAAAAGTGTGACATAAAACAAGTTGTTAACAAGAAAAGGTTGGTTTTTTGATGACTGATGAGGGGGAATGCAGTGAAGCAAAAAATGCCCGCACATATTCACGGGCAAGTCGACGTAACTTATTGACTGGAGCCTGGCATTACCCGTCTTTTTCAGGTGTTGGCGCAGAGGGCAAAGGCCAGCCGCCTAGGCGCTTCCAACGATTAACAATTTCACAAAATAGCTCGGCCGTACGCTCGGTATCGTAAAGGGCGCTATGGGCTTCTTTGTTATCAAAAGCAATATCAGCGGTTTTACAGGCTTTAGCCAGCACGGTTTGCCCGAGAGCCAAGCCGCTTAAAGCCGCCGTGTCAAAGGTGGCAAAAGGGTGGAAGGGGTTACGCTTTAGTTTCGCGCGCTCGGAGGCGGCCATCACAAAGCTGTGATCAAAATTGGCATTGTGGGCGACCATAATGGTGCGCTGGCACTCTGCCGCTTTTTGCTCTTTACGGATCAGTTTAAAAATCTCTTTTAAGGCCTCGCCCTCATCAACCGCGCCGCGCAAGGGGCTATAGGGATCACGAATGCCGGTAAATTCAAGGGCCGCTGGCTCTAAGTTGGCGCCTTCAAAAGGCGTGACATTAAAATGCAATGTTTTATCCGGAGCGAGCCAGCCTTGCTCATCCATTTTTAAGGTTACCGCGCAAATTTCGAGTAATGCATCGGTGTTGGCGTTAAACCCGGCTGTCTCCACATCAACAACAACGGGAAAGTAACCACGGAATCGGGCCTTAAGGCTGTTTAGATCGCTTTCTTGGCTCATGCAATGTCACTTTACTTACAATAATCAGAGTATGATTATCGCAAATCCGGACGATAAGCTAAAGTCACCATCTTGCCGGTCGATATCTTTATCGTTACTCTTGTTGGTTAAACCGTCTCTCACTGCTGGGTGCATCCTCTTTAGGTGTGCAAATATGCCACTCCAAGGATCATAAAGCCTGTGCAGAGCCTCATGCGAAGTTCGGAGTCCAGAATGGCGTCTCGCCTTTTTAAGCCATGCCTGATTAATAATGTGTTGCCGGGCGCGCTGGCCCTCACCGTGGGTCTATTGAGTGCGGGTAATGTTTATGCAAACAAGCAATATGTCGCATCGCTTGGCGAGTCGAACTGGGCGGTGACCATAGATACACCGATCGAGTGCCGCCTGCAGCACAATATTCCTGGATACGGGCTCGCGTCGTTTACCTCGCGCGCCAGCAAAGACATGAATGTAGATTTCGAGTTGGAGATGCAGCGTCCTATGGGTGAGACAGCGCCGGTATCTTTGCTATCCATGCCGGCCGATTGGATGCCCGGTGAACCGGCCCGATATATGGACCAGCTTAAGTTTTTCCAACAGTTTGATGGTTATGTCGGCGGCCAAACGGCCTGGTCGATGTTGAGCGAATTGGAAGAAGGTCGCTTTCCTACCTTTAGTTTTCAAGATTGGCGGCGCCAACAGCGTCAAATCGATGTTGCCCTGTCTGCGGTGGCGTTTGGGGCACCGTACCAAGAATTTAGCCAATGCTTAAACACCTTATTGCCTTACGCGTTTGAGGACATTTCCTTTACCGTGTTGCGCTATCAAGAAAACAGCGATGAACTCACCAAAGCGAGCCGCCAACGCTTAACCCAAATTGCCGAATTTGTCCGCTATAGCGATGATATTGATTTGGTTTTGGTCGCCACTTATTCCGATGCACGAGGCACACGCGCCGCCAATCAACAAATGTCGGAGCGGCGGGCGAAGAAATTACGTGACTACTTTACCTCTTTGGGCTTGCCTGAGGACAGGATTACCGTTGAAGCCTATGGCGAGCGCCGGCCGGTCGCCGATAACGAGGATCCCATTGGCCGAAGTAAAAACCGTCGTGTGGTGATCTCTCTGGGTAGGACCTTGTTATAAGGCACAGTCAACGTTCAGCGAGTAGGCGGACGTTCAGCCGAGGTGGGATGACAAACCAAAAGCGAACCTTAGTTCCCAGCGACAGAAATAACAAAGCCCTGCGGTTAAAGCAGGGCTTTATTGTCTTGGCTATGTCGCTATCACTAAGGCTCACTCTGTTAAGCGTGTGAGCTTCATAAGAGCAGGTGTCAGTTAACCGTTTAGGCCAGCAGACGCGCTCTTGTTTTGAATAAGCTCGAGCTTATAACCATCAGGGTCAGTGACAAAAGCGATTTCAGTGCTGCCACCTTTTACTGGGCCTGGCTCGCGAGTGATATTGCCGCCGGCTTGGCGAATTTGATCACAGGTGGCGTAAACATCGTCGACACCGATCGCAATATGACCAAAGGCGTTGCCGTGATCGTATTCCGATTCGCCCCAGTTATAGGTCAATTCGATCACCGCACCGTCAGACTCATCGCTGTAACCGACAAACGCCAAGCTATATTTATACTGCTCGTTTTCATTGGTGCGTAACAAACGCATACCCATTACGTCGGTGTAAAATTTTACTGCGCGATCCAGATCACCGACGCGGATCATGGTGTGTAGAATTCTGCCGTTAGACATGACGTTGCTCCTTTATTACTTGCCAGTGCTCGCCTGAAATAGCGTTAGCTGTCTGGATAGACTTTATCTTTATATTCACATAAATCTTCAATGATGCAACTGCCACAGCGGGGTTTGCGTGCCAGGCAGGTATAGCGTCCGTGCAAAATAAGCCAATGGTGCACATCGACCTTAAACGCTTTGGGCACCACCTTGTTCAGTTTCTCTTCCACGTCATTGACGTTTTTACCCATCGCAAACTTGGTGCGATTAGAGACCCGAAAAATATGGGTGTCGACCGCAATAGTGGGCCAACCAAATGCGGTATTGAGCACGACATTGGCCGTTTTACGCCCGACACCGGGTAAGGCCTCCAGCGCTTCGCGGTTTTCTGGCACCTCACCACCGTGCTGTTCGATCAGCGCACGACAGGTCTTAATCACGTTCTCGGCTTTGGAATTAAACAGGCCGATGTTTTTGATATAGGACTTCACCCCATCCACACCTAGTGCCAATAAGCCCTCTGGTGTGTTGGCCACCGGATAGAGTTTATCGGTAGCTTTATTGACACTCACATCGGTGGCCTGGGCAGACAGTAACACTGCAATCAACAACTCGAAAGGGGTAGACCAATGCAGCTCTGTTTGCGGTGTTGGATTGTTGTCTCGCAGCCGCTCCAAAATCTGTTGTCGTTTTTCTTTATTCATTTCCCTATCCCGTCACTGATTGCCGGTGATCCGCGCGCGTTCAATCACTGGTTTCTGCTCGGATTCTGTCTTACTGGCAAGATGGGTATCAATGATGTTCTTCAGAGCGATCAAAAAGCCCACCGCTAAAAATGCACCGGGTGGCAATATCGCCAATAAGAATTTGGTATCGAATTGGAAAATTTCAATCCGTAGCGCCGCGGCCCAGTCACCGAGCAACAGATCGGCGCCATCAAACAAGGTGCCGTTACCAATAATCTCTCGAATCGCGCCGAGTATCACCAGCGCTGCGGTCATGCCCGTTCCCATCCAAAACCCATCACTAACCGATAAGCCAACCGGGTTTTTTGAGGCAAAGGCTTCAGCGCGGCCGATAATAATACAGTTGGTGACAATCAAGGGGATAAAGATCCCGAGTGACTGATAAAGGCCGTAAGCATAGGCATTCATCACCAATTGCACACAGGTGACCAATGAGGCGATCACCATCACGAAAATTGGGATACGCACTTCTTTAGGCACCCATTCTCGGATCACCGACACGATTAAGTTGGAACCCACCAGCACAGCCAGTGTTGCAATGCCGAGGCCCAGCGCATTGGTGACGGTGGCAGAGACTGCCAGCAGTGGACACAACCCCAGCAGCTGCACAAAGGCGGGGTTGTTGCTCCATAAGCCATTTTTCATCAGCGCTTTGTGGTCACTGTTCACGACGCACCTCCGCAATTGACAGGTTGGTTAAGCAAGGTAGCTTGTTGCTGGCTGACAAACCAGGCCGCTTTTTTTACCGCGGTAACCACCGCCCGGGGGGTAATGGTCGCACCGGTAAACTGATCGAACTGACCGCCATCTTTTTTGACCGCCCAGCGTTTATCGTCTTCACTGGTCACTGTCTTGCCGCTAAAGCTTTGTACCCAGTCCGACACACGCAAGCTCACTTTGTCTCCCAGGCCTGGGGTTTCATTGTGCTCGAGGACCCGTACGCCCAAGACTTGATGACTGGTGGCATCCATCCCGATCAGCACTTTTATCGCGCCATTGTAGCCATTGGGGGCGATGGTTTGAATGGCGACCGTGGTCACCTCATCGTTCAAGGTGCCGACATAAAAAGGTTGCGCCTCGTCAGTGCCGAGTGCGTCCGAGTTTGTCACCAGGCGGCAGCTTTGGTGAAGCGGATTATCATGGCGCGCCTTTGGGATCACTTGATTGAGCGCTTTGGATAACTGAATTTGTTGTTGCTCTTTTATCGTGTCTTCAGTCAGCGCATTGGTAACCGCCACTAATGCGGTGGATAAGAGGGCTGCGATCGCCAAGATACCCCCATGTTTTCGTATTGTTTCAATCATGACTGTGACTTCTTCTCTGCCCGCTTATTCGCATGGCCGTAAGTTCTCGGTTTGGTGTAGTAATCAATCAAAGGCACGCATAAGTTAGCGATAATCACTGCAAACGCGACACCGTCGGGGTAGCCACCCCAAGTGCGGATCAAGTACACCAACACCCCAATGAGGCCGCCGAACCACAAGCGCCCTTTGTCCGTCGTGGATGCGGAAACCGGATCGGTGGCGATGAAAAATGCCCCCAGCATGGTCGCACCAGACAACAAATGAATCAGCGGCGACGCTAATTGATCGGGCGCAATCAAGTGGCCCAACAGTGAGCTTGATAATAAGGCGGTGAGTACCGCAACCGGAATATGCCAGTTGATCACACCGCGTTGAATCAATACCAAACCACCGAGCAGATACAGCGTATTCACCCAGGCCCAGCCTTTGCCACCAACGGCAGAAAATATAGGCTGTTGCAAGGCCTCACTGACGGTTTGTCCGCCGGCTAATGCGGTTTTTATGGTGTCCAGTGGCGTGGCCATGGTTGCACCATCGACGGTCATACGGAGTTGGTTAACACTAAAACCGTCCAACGTATAGCCACTGAAAATAGCGGCTAGGGTATCACCGAACGTTAACGCATGGGTGGCAAGGCTTTCGGGTGGTAGCCAGGTAGTCATTTGTACTGGAAATGCGATCAACAGTACTACATAGCCAACCATAGCAGGATTAAACAGGTTTTGACCCAGCCCGCCATAAATATGCTTGGCAACGATGATAGAAAACGCGGTACCAATTACGATCACCCACCAAGGTGCCATCGGGGGGATCGCGACGGCCAAAAGAAATGCAGTGAGCAGCGCGCTATTGTCACGTAAATAGGCCATCACCGGGCGGCGACGTAACCGCATCACCAGTGCTTCTGTTGTCCAGGCGGTTAACACGGCGAGCGTTAGCTGGATTAATACTCCCCATCCAAAGAAATACCACTGTGCCGCGAGTCCTGGTAATGCGCACAGGAGAACGGTCAGCATAATATGGCTGGTGGAGCGCTTATTGTGGGCGTGTGGTGAACTTGCAATGAAAAACGCCACGTTGATTATTCCTTATTATCTTGTTTTTGTTGAGCGGCTTTACGCGCTTTGGCACGGGCAACGGCAGCGGCGACAGCGGCTTTTTTATCGCTGGCCTCGCCAGTGTCTGACGTTTTGTGGGCTGTTGCGGTTTGGCTTTCAGCCGAGGCCGATGAATCAGCGCTTGATTCGCCTTGTTGCGCCGCTTTTCGGGCTTTGGCACGGGCAACGGCAGCGGCGACAGCGGCTTTTTTATCGCTGGCCTCGCCAGTGTCTGACGTTTTGTTGGCTGTTGCGGTTTGGCTTTCAGCCGAAGCCGACGAATCAGCGCTTGATTCGCCTTGTTGCGCCGCTTTTCGTGCTTTGGCACGGGCAACGGCAGCGGCGACAGCGGCTTTTTTATCGCTGGCCTCGCCAGTGTCTGACGTTTTGTTGGCTGTTGCGGTTTGGCTTTCAGCCGAAGCCGACGAATCAGCGCTTGATTCGCCTTTTTGCGCCGCTTTACGCGCTTTGGCACGAGCAACAGCAGCGGCGACAGCGGCTTTTTTATCGCTGGCTTCGCCAGTGTCTGACGTTTTATTGGCTGTTGCGGTTTGGCTTTCAGCCGAAGCCGAGGAATCAGCGCTTGATTCGCCTTGTTGCGCCGCTTTTCGGGCCTTGGCGCGGGCAACGGCAGCCGCTACGGCGTCTTTTTTACCATCTTGGTTGTCAGTGTTTTCTGATCCTGCCTGCGACGCTATGGCTTGCGCGGGTTTTTGCGTCTCTTTCGCCGCCTTACGTGCTCGGGCTTGCCGTTTGCGCTCCTCGCGCAACTTCATCATTTCACTGTTATCTGGCTCATCACTGCCGGTTTTCGCTGCCTCGGCTTGCTTAGCTTTTGCGCGTGCAATCGCAGCGGCGACTGCGGGTTTCACGTCGTTATCCGCCGATTGCGCCGCTTTTTTCGCCTTCACCCGTTCAACTGCAGCGTTTAAGGCATCGCCAGAGCCGGCATTTTGCTGTGCGGCTTGTTTGCGACGTTCCGCTGCTTGGCGGTGTTTTTCTTCTCGCTCTTGTTTTTCTCGTTCCATCCGCGCTTTTTTGGCTTCAAAGCGTTGGCGCGCCCGTTCGGCCGCCTCTTTTTCTGCTTCAATCTCGCGGATTTCGGCTTTGGCTTGGCGATAATATTGCACCAGCGGAATCTCACTAGGACAGACGTAGGCACACGCGCCACATTCAATACAATCAAATAGATCGTAGTCTTGGCATTTGTCATAGTCTTGATCTTTCGCGTACCACTGCAGCTGCTGCGGGAGAAGATGCGCGGGGCACACATCGGCACAGGCACTGCACCGAATACAGGCCATTTCTTGTTTGGCTGGTGCTATTTCTTTGCGGGTTGGCACCAACACACAGTTAGTCGTTTTGGTGATGGGCACCTTAGCGTGAGGCACCGTAAAGCCCATCATCGGGCCGCCAATAATCACCCGTGGCTGTTTTTTATCCGCTTTATAGCCGTGCTGAGCTAATAGTTCGCCAATCGGCGTGCCCAATAGTGCCCAGCGGTTTTGCTGGGTTTTGAGCGTTTTCCCGGTCAGGGTTACCACGCGCTTGATAAGCGGCTCACCGTCTAGCACGGCGCGCTTAATCGCGTATGTGGTGCCAATATTTTGCATCAACACGCCGATGCTGGCCGGAAAGGCTTTGGCCGGTACCTCTTTTCCTGTGATCAGTTGGATGAGCTGTTTTTCACCCCCTGATGGGTATTTGGTCGGCACCACTTGAATGAGGATGTCGTCCTCCACCGCGTCGACAGCGGCATTTAACGCAGCAATCGCCTCGGGCTTGTTATCTTCAATACCAATCACCGCCAGTTTTGGCTTCACAATGTGGTTGAGAATTTGGATGCCCGCGACGATTTCATCGGCGCAATCTTGCATCAAGCGATCGTCGGCGGTGATATAGGGCTCACACTCGGCGGCGTTGATGATCAGTATCTCGGTTCGTGCGAGGCCGGTTTGTAGTTTACGGGCGGTAGGGAAACCCGCTCCCCCCATTCCCGCAATGCCCATAGCGCGAATATGGTCAATCAGGCGTTCAGGTGTTTGGGTGTGATACTCAGCAAAAGCGGGTTTTGCGCCCCATGTATTGTTACCGTCCGGTTGAATCACAACACAGCGATCGGATAACCCAGAAGGGTGGGCGATGGTTCTATCTTCAATTGCAATCACGGTGCCTGAGGTTGGAGCATGCACCGGCACACATTGCTGAATGTCGGTTTCGGTGAGAGCTTGTCCAGCGAGGACTTGATCGCCTTGGCTAACGAGTAGTTTGCCTTTACTGCCAATATGTTGTTTTAACGGAATAACCAGTTCAGATGGCAGTATGTGCTCAAGAATCGCGTTTTGGTTAGATTGGGTTTTGTGCTCGGGTGGATGAATACCGCCGTGAAAATCCCAGATCTGACCGTGTTTAATTTGTTCAATGAGACTTTCCATCAGGCGCGTGCCCCCTGATTGTCGGTTATGTTTACTACCGGAATTTGGTCGAGCTGCCACTTCCAGGTTTCTGGTGTGTCCTGGACGGGGATCATTTCAATGCAATCGGTCGGACAGGGTGCTACACAGAGATCGCACCCAGTGCAATCTTGTTCAATCACGGTATGCATGGCTTTGGTGCTACCGACAATCGCATCAACAGGACACGCTTGAATACACTTAGTGCAGCCAATGCAGTCTTCTTCGTGGATAAAGGCAACGGTTTTGATGCTTTTTTCTTCATCATGCGCCAATTCTGTCGCTTCAACGCCCATCAGGTTGGCGAGGTTCTCAATGGTTTGTTGCCCGCCAGGGGGACATTTATTGATTTCATCGCCATTAGCAATCGCTTCGGCATAGGGTCGACAACCAGGATAACCACATTGGCCACATTGCGTTTGTGGCAGGATCGCATCAATTTGATCGACAATGGGATCGGCCTCGACTTTAAAGCGGATCGAGGCAAAACCAAGAATTGCGCCGAAAATAGCGGCGAGGGCAGCGATAACAATCACTGCGATCACGATTCCACTCATGATAAGGTCACCAATCCAGTAAAGCCCATAAAGGCGAGCGACATCAGACCTGCGGTGATCATAGCAACAGACGCGCCCCGGAAGGGAGCCGGCACATCAGCCGCGGCAATACGCTCACGCATTGCGGCAAATAGAATCAACACCAGCGAGAAACCACAAGCCGCACCAAAACCATAAATGATGGATTCAATAAAGCTGTGCTGCTGTTTTACGTTGAGCAAAGCAACACCCAACACCGCACAGTTTGAGGTGATCAGTGGCAAGAAAACGCCCAATAACCGGTGTAACGTAGGGCTGGTTTTGTGTACCACCATCTCAGTGAACTGCACGACCACGGCAATGACCAGGATAAAGCTCAGTGTGCGCAAGTAGCCAAGATCTAACGGAATGAGGATATAGGTTTCAACCAGGTACGAGCTCACCGATGCCAGGGTCAGCACAAAGGTTGTGGCTAAGCCCATGCCAATCGCTGTCTCTAGTTTTTTTGATACGCCCATAAATGGACACAGGCCCAAAAACTCCACCAGAACGAAGTTATTGACCAAGACAGTGCCCACTAATAGCAACAAATACTCAACCATGCTATTTAATCATTTAGTGTTTTTGTGATCTGCCTATTATCGACCTTTGAAGCGGCTATAACAACCGCCATCAAGCAGGGTTTTTGCCTGATCCGCTGTAAGCTATCAGTGACGCTTGATTTGCGACCGGCTTAGTAAAGGGTAGTGGTAGAACAGAAGGGGCGATCAATATAAGAATGCTGTTTCGAGGGAGAGAATAGTCAAGTCTAAGCAGACAGCTCAGTCAACGTTGGTTAAATAGCGACATAATCTGCGAAGCAGATCAGAGAGTGACTTGGAAAGAGTAGAATTAAAACGAAGGAAGTGGCTCCCCCTGCGGGACTCGAACCTGCGACATACGGATTAACAGTCCGCCGTTCTACCAACTGAACTAAGGGGGAATCGATTTACTTATGTATTCTTTTTGATTTCAAGGTTGGCTCCCCCAACTGGACTCGAACCAGTGACATACGGATTAACAGTCCGCCGTTCTACCAACTGAACTATGGGGGA
Organism: Salinivibrio sp. MA440; assembly: GCF_001996265.1. Classification (NCBI taxonomy): domain Bacteria; kingdom Pseudomonadati; phylum Pseudomonadota; class Gammaproteobacteria; order Vibrionales; family Vibrionaceae; genus Salinivibrio; species Salinivibrio sp. MA440. The sequence continues at coordinate 25,192 of NZ_MUFI01000039.1, read as the reverse complement.
ATTGCCTTGAGAACGGGGCGAATCTTAGCGAGCCCCTGAAAAAGTGTCAACTCATCAACCCTAAGAAAATCCATCTTTTCAACTGACTGCTGAAAAGCTAGCCGTTGGCGTTGATAAAAGCACCACAATGGCGATCGATTAAGCATTGATGCGAACTTGGACTTGACTTTTATTCACCCCAGTAAGGCAAGGGCTTTCAGTGGTTACCCACAGATTCTGTGGATAACCATGTGTGTGAATCTTGATAAACTCGCTACATGATTGATTTTATGCAAAACATCGATAATCACGAAATTGTTTTGTGTTTTTATGGTTATGATTTTATTGATTTTTTTATGGGTAAGTGCGCACGAGTATGACGAAGGCGGAATGTCAATATTATGCACAGATTATTTTTTCGTCAGTCATTGAGTATCGGGGATAAATACAGTGATGATCATTGAATGTTGCGATTTTTTTGCGGGAAGGAGGGGTAAGGGTTCCAAAAGAGGACCGATAGGTTACCTAGGTCCGATTTTCAGATCAAGAACTCTACGCGAAAAAGATCGCATTTTACACGCAACCAGTAAGCAGTCAGAGTCGTTGACTCCGTCAGGTGAGTCAGGACAATAAGATGACTTGGTCAGACGACCCAACAGGACAGCCTCATGAGTAAAACGTTTTCGCTGCATTCTGCTTTTCAACCATCGGGCGATCAGCCTGAAGCCATTCACCGATTATGTGAGGGGCTCGATGCGGGGCTCGCGCATCAAACATTATTGGGGGTAACGGGCTCAGGTAAAACATTCACGATGGCCAATGTGATTGCGGAACTGAATCGACCCACGATGATACTGGCGCCCAATAAAACCCTAGCGGCTCAGTTATATGGTGAAATGCGTGAGTTTTTCCCGGATAACGCGGTGGAGTATTTCGTTTCTTACTACGACTACTATCAACCAGAGGCCTATGTGCCTTCAACCGACACCTTTATCGAAAAAGACGCGTCAATCAATGATCAGGTTGAACAAATGCGGCTTTCGGCAACTAAGGCCTTGATGGAGCGGCGTGATGTCGTCATTGTGGCGTCGGTATCGGCCATTTACGGCTTGGGGGATCCCGACGCGTATCTGAAAATGATGTTACATATCCGGCGCGGTGATATTCTGGATCAGCGCACTATTTTACAGCGTCTCGCGGAACTCCAATATACCCGTAATGATCTGGCATTTGAGCGCGGTACATTCCGAGTTCGCGGTGAAGTGATTGATATTTTCCCCGCCGAATCAGACAAAGACGCGATCCGAGTTGAGCTTTTCGATGACGAAGTTGAAACCATTAGCGTTTTTGACCCATTGACCGGTCAAGTCAGCGTCAAAGATATGCCACGCTGTACTATCTATCCCAAAACGCATTATGTCACCCCGCGAGAGCGTATCTTGGAAGCGGTTGAGCAGATAAAAGTGGAGCTCGCTGATCGCAAAAAAACGCTGCTTGAAAATAACAAGTTGTTGGAAGAGCAGCGGATAACTCAGCGCACGCAGTTTGATATCGAGATGATGAACGAGCTGGGGTATTGTTCCGGGATTGAAAACTACTCACGTTACCTGAGTGGCCGGACTCAAGGCGAGCCGCCGCCGACGCTATTTGATTATTTGCCGGCTGATGGCTTGCTGATTATCGACGAATCTCACGTGACTGTGTCTCAGATTGGTGCCATGTATAAAGGTGATCGATCACGTAAAGAAACACTGGTCGATTATGGGTTTCGCTTACCGTCTGCGCTGGATAACCGGCCACTTAAGTTTGATGAGTTTGAAGCACTTGCCCCACAGACAGTTTATGTCTCGGCGACACCGGGCAATTATGAGCAAGAGAAATCAGGGTCAGACATCATCGATCAAGTGGTGCGACCGACGGGGCTTATTGATCCTGAAATTGAAGTGCGCCCGGTCGCCACTCAGGTCGATGATTTACTCTCAGAAGTACGTGCCCGGCGCGAACTGAATGAACGGGTGCTTGTGACCACATTAACCAAGCGTATGGCCGAAGACCTAACTGAATATATGCAAGAGCACGATGTGCGCGTTCGCTATCTGCACTCTGATATTGATACGGTTGAACGCATGGAGATCATTCGCGATTTACGGCTTGGCGAGTTTGATGTCTTGGTGGGGATCAACCTGCTACGAGAGGGGTTAGATATGCCAGAAGTCTCTTTGGTTGCCATTTTGGATGCCGATAAAGAAGGTTTCTTGCGCTCTGAACGCTCGCTGATTCAAACCATAGGCCGTGCTGCGCGTAACCTACGCGGTAAAGCCATTTTATATGGTGATCGGATCACCAAATCGATGAAGCGTGCGATTGATGAAACCGAGCGGCGTCGCGTCAAGCAAGTGGCTTACAATGAGGAACATGGCATCACACCGCAGAAATTGAACAAAAAAGTGATGGACGTGATGGAAATCGGCACCGGTAAGCGAAGCAAGGCGAATAAATCGTCCGCGAAGTCGTTACGTGCTGTTGCCGAGCCAGATGCAGATTATGCACTGAAATCCCCGCAAGCGATTGATGCGGAAATAAAAAAGCTTGAAAGCCAAATGTTAGAAGCGGCACAAAACCTTGAGTTTGAAACGGCAGCACAATTGCGCGATCAGCTCCAGGGGCTGCGCGAGCAGTTTATCGCCAATAGTTAGATAAAAAGCTAGATAAAAAAAAGCCAACCTAAAAGTCAGGTTGGCTACAGTGTTTCAGTGAGTAATAACTCACAAACAACGTCAGTTGGCTAGGTGACCCCTTAGGGTCACACAATAGGATGCATTTGGCGTGCCAAAAATTAAAAAGGCGATTACATCGACAAAACGTGTGGTTTTAAGCCACAAGCAAAGATACAATGTGAGAAATTTTGCATAATGCAACGCATTTCGCATACGCTCGTGCAATTGAGCCAATGAATATTACAGGCTCTATGAAGGCTATGGGCTCAATGAAGACTGTATGCTTTATGAAGACCCCAGGCAGCGATGTGATTCTTGGAGGATAAATGCCAGCACTGTCACCCAATAAACGAATATTGATGGTGGAAGATACAGCGTCGGTCGCGGCGTTATACAAATCGTATTTAAATCCCTTGGATGTCGATGTCACTATTGTGGGCAAAGGGCAGGATGCGCTGACTTTCTTTGAACAAGAAGGCGACCAACTTGCGTTGATCATTCTGGATCTTCGCCTGCCCGATATGTCAGGGATTGATGTGCTGGCAAAAGTCCGTGCTGTCGCGCCAGACTTGCCGGTGATCATCATGACCGCTCATGGCTCGATTGACGCGGCAGTCGACGCGATGCGCCATGGCGCCAATGATTTCTTAATTAAGCCTTGTGAAGCGGATCAATTGCGCGTCACGGTGAATAAGTCGCTCAAGCCTAAATCCAGCCATCAATCCAACACCAGCAAGCACGAAAGCGAATATCATGGCTTCATCGGCAGTAGCTTACCGATGCAAGCGGTTTACCGCGTGATCGAATCCGCCGCCCCCAGCAAAGCGACTGTTTTTATTACAGGTGAAAGTGGCACCGGGAAAGAAGTCTGTGCCGAGGCCATTCATGCAGCCAGCACCCGCAGTAATAAGCCTATTGTTGCATTAAATTGTGCCGCTATTCCCAAAGATCTGATTGAAAGTGAGCTGTTTGKCCATGTTAAAGGCGCGTTTACCGGGGCGGCGGCTGAGCGTGAAGGGGCGGCAGAAATGGCGCATGGCGGCACTCTCTTTTTAGATGAAATTTGCGAAATGGATATGGATTTGCAATCCAAATTGCTACGTTTCATTCAAACGGGTAGCTTTCAAAAAGTCGGTTCTTCGCATGTCAAAAACGTGGATGTTCGATTTGTTTGTGCAACCAACCAAGATCCTTGGCTTCAGGTTCAGCAAGGAAAGTTTCGTGAAGACCTCTATTATCGTCTGCACGTGATTCCACTTGAACTGCCGCCTTTAAGCGCACGCGGTGACGATGTACTCGCGATTGCCAATGCCTTGCTCGCTGTATTTTCTGCAGAAGAGGGTAAAGATTTTTGTCGCTTCAGTGATGAGGTAGCCGATCTCCTGCTGCGTTATGACTGGCCGGGTAACGTTCGTCAATTGCAAAATGTGATTCGCAACATCGTTGTGTTGCATAATGGTGAAGAAGTCAGCAAAGAAATGCTTCCTTCTCCTGTGAATCGCGTTTCTGGTGCCGAAATTGCATCACCGCAGCATAACGCAGGGTCTGAAGTCACGACGAGTGCCTTTTCGCCGAATCACCTGGTGACGCGAGAGTCATCAGATTCAACGCCTTCGTCGTTGAGTAAAGCGGATATCGAGCCTTTATGGAAAATTGAAAAGCGCGCCATTGAAGCGGCGATTGATGTGTGCAATGGCAATATCCCGCAAGCGGCCGGGTTACTCGAAGTGAGTCCTTCAACCTTGTACCGAAAACTGCAAGCCTGGCAAAAAACTGCGGCGAATGAATGATAGGAACGGATGTATGGCCACCACAGTAAATACTGAAACATTGCGTCGATTGGCATTAGAAGTGGGAGAGGATACGGTGACCGTTTTGCTCACTGTATTTAGTGATGAATTATCTCAGTATCACTCTCAACTGGCTGGCTCGCCATCAATTGAGCAAATCCGTGAAATCAGCCATGCGATTAAAAGCAGTGCCGCCAGTTTTGGTGCCGATGATTTAGCCGAAATGGCGCGCGAGTGCGAATCGCGTGTTAAGCAAGGCCAGCGCGAGTGGATGTCACATCACCTGGATGAGCTTACCGAAATGCTGCAAGGGACGGCGTCAACATACCGGGAGATGGCAGTCGAGCAGGACTTCATCAATAGCTTGACGTAGCTTATCCCGGTCGTGACGCCAATGATGATTTGAAGAGGCCAGCTCGGCCTCTTTTTGTTGATAGTCTGGGTCAAGCTGTGTCGCGCTTTTCTCTCCGAGTATAACATCAACCTTTTTGCCTCCCATCGCACGTTCGCACCACGTCAACATGGTATCGAGAGACATCTCGCCCGCCGGACCGATTTCTTTGCCTAAATTACGGATAAAAACAATTTTTGCCTGCGTATGCTTGAGCGCTCGTCCCAATTCGGGAACCAGTAAAGGTGGCATGACACTGGTTAAAAAACTGCCGGGGCCGAGCAGTATCATGTCTGCCTGTGCAATTGCATCCATGGCTTCACGTGTAGCCGGTACGGTTGGCGAGAGAAATAAACGTGTGGGGGGCGCAGAGAGCTCATCAATGTGTGTTTCCCCCGCGACGGTTTCTCCGTCAGCCGTTAATGCGGCTAATTCTGCTGGGTGTTCAGACATCGGCAGAAGATGCGGACGTACATCTAATAGATCGCGAATCAGCTGAATCGCTTCTAAGGGGCGAACGGATAAATTATCGAGCGCCGTCAGGATTAAATTGCCTAAATTATGCCCATTCAGTTCGCCTTTGCCTTTAAATCGGTATTCGAACAGCATAGAGCCCACTGATGGTTCGGTAATTAATTGATTCAAGCAATTACGAATATCACCCCAGGCTATTCCTCCCTGGCAGGCGCGAATACGGCCCGTTGATCCACCGTTATCTGTCGTGGTGACAATGCCGGTCACGCGATTTCCATGCTCACTTAATGCAGATAACACTCGCCCTAAGCCATGCCCGCCGCCAAGGGCGACGATACGTGTTGAAGACGTGACGTTTGCTTGGTGAGACGATCTTTGCGCTGATCGATCTTGATCAGACACGGTTTGGTGGGAAATCGCTGGATCAGAAAGCGTTGGATGGCGCATTGCCGAGAGACCTAAACAGACAGAAAAATTACGCTAATGTTACCTTAATCGTCCGAATTAAGAAGAAACGCTTGGTGCGAAAATGTGAGCAGGAGAAGAAAAGTACGATAAAAAGTGAAAAAACGGGATAACGCAGCGCATTATCCCTCACCCTAAAAAGACAGAAAAATGGGCGTAATTGGCAAGGCAGCACAGAAAGCATCGTCCTCTATCTAGTGAGGATCCTGCATCATACTCAGTAGGTAATCGCGTGTAGCGACACAAGAGTTATTGGCCATTAATGCTTGTTTTTCATCGGTTGGCAGCGGTAACAGCTCTAACCAGCGTTGACATAACCAAGTTAAATTGGAGAACTCTGCCTCACGATGCATGCTTTGTAGCTCTGGGTGGCGCTCAAACATGGATTGTAAGCGCTCAACCAGTGGTTCGCTTTGCTTATCGACGTGGCAGTCAGGCCAGCGAGGGAGTGGACTCACGGTCGCGAATAACATCTCATCATGCTGGTGGTTGAAGGCTCGAATCGCAAAACGCGCAATGCCGCGGGCAGTGACAACCAAACACCCATCCTCTTGACTGCGGGTGTAATCTTCAATCTCGATAAAGGTACCAATATTGACATGCTGACGCTGAGCCTGGCTTTCTGCCATACATACTCCCAAAGGCAGACCGTGTTTTAAGGCAAAGACCAGTGTTTGCAACGCTTCCCCGGTTGGGATCCGGAGTGGAATGCGTCCACCCGGTAATATATGGCGATCGTTGAACAGAATGGGTGTTGATTGTCCCATGGTACACCTCCTGGTGAGCAATGGTTTGGTCTAATAATCTAGATACTGCAAAAGGGGTGCCTACTTTTTAAAACTCAACTGTATCGGGGGGGTGGCACGTTTCTAGCGGCTTAAGCCATAACCGACGGTTGAATAAATCGCAATTTGCAATGCAAATCCGCTTCATGGCCTGCATTGTGCAATCGCGTATTGTGCAATTAAAAAAATAGCCTCCAACATGGGAGGCTATTAGATTGACGCATCGTCACTTCAACACCGCGTTAGCGATTAACCTGAGGTTTTTTTCCTTTGTATGGATTGTAACCATGGCGAACGCGTGCGCACAGGGGGCGCGAGGTTGAACTTTGTGGTCTCATAGTCTTGCTTGTCACTCTTTTGTCGGAAGAAAAATAAGGTGGTGATAGGGAACGTCTCACCACTTGTACAAGGATGGGGGAGATAGCAATGAATAACAAGATAATCTGGTTAAAAAGTGGTCGATATTGGTATTTCTTCTAAAAAGCGAATTATTATCAGTTAATCTTCTTAAATTTGGTTGATAAAACGCCGATAACCGCGTGGCTGTTGAGATGACCATCATCAGGCTCGTGTCGATGCAATCGCTAACATGATCATCTTTTGCTTTTTTGGAGACAGGGGTGTAGCTTAAAAATTGCACAAGCGGTTTGTACCAAAGTAATAAAAACGCAATCGAGGTTGTGATTGCCTAGTTTGTGATTACCTAGTTTGTGATTACCTAGTTTATGATTACTTTGTGTGACTGTGCCAAACACTGATCCGTTCAGGAGGACACAATGAAACACAAGCGCTATAGCAATAAGAAAATGAAAGAGATGTTGAACAATGTGATGCCGGAGATGGAGAAGGCCCGCGAGGAACACCATGCCCTCAACGATCAGGCGCATGATCACTCGCCTGATGAAAGTCCGACATTTACCCCGGATGAGGCCAAAAAGTAACAGGCATCACTTATAGCCAGCGTTTTCACGCTGGCTATACAGAGAGAATGACACCGCAAATACCCTCCCGCAGCGGTCACCTGAAATACCATCGATTTTGTGACCTTGATACCTGTCTGACATCACACGTGCGCTTTTATGTTGAGTTTTTTTGACAAATAGCGTTTATTATCGTCGTTACAATTGATTAACATTGATGTGGTTTGCCAGTTAAAGTCACTGAGGTGAAAGTGTTCGGTAGAGGATTGTGTGCTTTCTAAACGGTAAGCCAGTGAAGTCTTAGCCTCAAAGTCCTCATATTCAGTATAAACAGCAATTTGTACCGTTTTTTGTTACTGGTGATGAATAAAGCGCTAAATTTGCCTTGTCTTACCAGCTGAACGTTTTTTTATGTGACTTAAGTGTAGTGAAAGATAAGTTTTTAATCTCATTTTATGGCAAAATACTTCAGGTTTATGGCAAAACACAGTATTGATTGGTAATGTTTTGCCTTTAGTCGCGCAGCACGGCGTAGTACAACTTCTAGAGTTGTGCAAATGGATGCTCCCGCTGGCTGCGACGATTGTCATGGATGCAATAGCGATTGTTATGGAGTTACACGATGAAGCTAAACACGATTACCCGAACCCTTTTTATGGGCGCTGGCCTTTCTCTGGCTCTCGCAGGATGCAGTGAGCCCGAGCAAAAACAAACCTCCCAAACAGCCCCTGAGCAAAAAACTGAAACCGCCGCCGGCGAACCCCAACTTGCTGATGTACAAGAGCTCGTTCGTGGTAATGGGGCGGAAGTGGCTTCTCTCGATCCACATAAAACCCAAGGCGTGCCAGAGTCACATGTTATTCGTGACTTACTCGAAGGTCTGGTTAACCAAGACGCCGACGGTAATGTGATTCCTGGTGTGGCTGAGCGCTGGGAAAACAAAGATAACAAAGTCTTTACCTTCTACCTGCGCGATGAAGCCAAGTGGTCAAACGGCGATCCCGTCACTGCACAAGACTTTGAATACAGCTTTAAACGTGTCGCTGACCCAATGACGGCGTCGCCTTACTCATGGTATCTGGGTTATACCCACATGGAGAATGCCAAAGCCATCATCAAAGGTGAAAAAGATAAAGACACCTTAGGGGTTAAAGCACTCGACGATCACACGTTACAGATCACGCTTGACTCAGCGGTTCCGTACTTGGTGAAAATGATGGGTCACACCACCATGAAGCCAGTCCATAAAGAGACCGTAGAAAAGCATGGTGATCAGTGGACCAAACCAGAAAACTTCGTTGGTAATGGCGCGTTTGTGGTCGATAACTGGGTAATCAACGAGCGTATCGAATTAACGCGTAATGAGCAGTACTGGGATAACGACAATACCACACTCGACAAAGTCACTTTCTTGCCGATTGAAAACCAAGTCGCAGAAATGAACCGCTACTTGGCCGGTGAAATTGATATGACTTACGAGATCCCCAATGAGCATTTCCGTCGTTTGAAAAGCGAGCATCCAGACGACCTCTCTATCGTGGGTAACCTGTGTAGCTATTACTACATCTTTAACACCAAGCGTGAACCTTTTGATGACGTTCGCATCCGTAAAGCATTGTCTTATGCCATTGATCGCAATGTAATCACTGACGCTTTACTGGGTCAGGGCCAAAAACCGGCTTATTTCTTAACACCAGAGATCACCGCCGGATTTGAGCCTGAATTGCCAGAATACGCCAAAATGACCCAAGAAGAGCGTGATGCAGAAGCTAAGCGTTTGCTTAAAGAGGCAGGATTTGGTGAAAATAATCCGCTTGATTTCTCACTGCTGTATAACACCAGTGAAAACCACAAAAAACTGGCCGTTGCGATTGGTCAAATGTGGAAAGACAAGCTCGGCGTGTCTGTCGATCTGAACAACCAAGAGTGGAAAACCTACCTAAGCACCAAAGACGAGGGTAACTTTGACGTGGCCCGTGCCGGCTGGTGTGGTGATTACAACGAGGCGTCGACCTTCCTCAGCTTAATGCGAAGCACCAATACCTCAGGCGGTGTGCACTACGATAGCCAAGCTTATGACGCTATCATGCAAAAAGCGATGACCACTACAGACGAGGCGGAACGTAGCAAACTATACCTTGATGCAGAGGCACAAATGGCGAAAGACATGCCGATTGCGCCAATCTATCAGTATGTAAAAGCGCGTCTGCTTAGCCCCCAAGTCGGTGGCTTCCCAGCCAATAACGCGGAAGAGAAGATCTTCTCCAAAGATCTTTACATCAAAGCGGAGTAATCCCTGATTCACGGCTAAGTGAGGGAGTCGTTTATTACGACTCCCTTGATGGTTTCGCTGTTTGTGGAAATGCCCAAGGCAGCGCTTGCTGTGATGCTTAACTAACATGGAACAGCTCGTATTTATGCAAGAGCTAATGTTGACGGTAGAGCTATGTTGAAATTTATCGCGAAGCGAATATTGGAAGCGATCCCAACGCTGTTGGTCTTAATCACTGTTTCCTTCTTCTTGATGCGGTTTGCGCCTGGCAACCCTTTTTCAAGTGAACGTCCATTGCCCCCGGCGGTAATGGAAAATATTAATGCCAAATACGGCTTAGATAAGCCCGTGTTTGAGCAATACACCACCTATTTAGGCAATATCTTACAAGGGGATTTTGGTCCCTCGTTTAAATATATTGACTATAGCGTTAATGAATTGATTGCTGACTCTCTCCCTGTTTCGGCGCAAATCGGCGCGATAGCATTTGTGTTCACCCTGCTGTTTGGGGTCACGATCGGTACTATTGCCGCGCTGAAACAAAATACCTGGATTGACTACACCATTATGTCGACCGCGATGCTCGGGGTGGTCATGCCATCGTTCGTGCTCGCGCCTGTGCTTATTTATATTTTCGCCATTAATTTGGGCTGGTTACCGGCCGGTGGCTGGCAAGGGGGAGGTTGGCACTTTATGGTGCTCCCCGTGATTGGCATGTCGTTACTCTACGTTGCCACGTTTGCGCGTGTGACCCGTGGCAGCATGATTGAAACCCTGAACAGTAATTTTATTCGTACTGCACGCGCCAAAGGGTTGAGCTACCCGACCATTATTGTCAAGCATGCGCTTAAGCCAGCGATGTTGCCGGTGGTGTCTTATATGGGGCCAGCCTTTGTTGGGATTATTACCGGCTCGGTGGTGATCGAGACCATCTTTGGGCTACCTGGCATCGGTAAGCTATTTGTTAACGCTGCGTTTAACCGTGACTATTCACTGGTACTGGGTTGTACGATTTTAATCGGGACGCTGACCATTCTTTTCAACGCCATTGTCGATATCCTACTTGCGTATATCGATCCTAAGATCCGTTACTAGGGGTGACATGATGCTGACGAAAAAAGAAAACATTGACGCCCTAGAAAACTTCGCAGAAGAAGTGGATGTAAAAGGGCGAAGCCTTTGGCAGGACGCAGCGATACGCTTTAAACGTAACCGAGCCGCGATGGCCAGCTTGGTGATCCTTGTCATTATTGGTTTGAGTGTTCTATTGGGTCCGTCCCTGAGTGCTTATGCTTATGATGCGACCGACTGGTACGCCATCCATGCGGCCCCGACATTGGGTCTTGATGGCCACTGGTTTGGCACTGACGCCCTTGGGCGTGATCTGTTTACGCGTACCATGATGGGCGGGCGTATATCGATCATGGTTGGTGTCATGGGGGCCTTTGTCGCCGTCCTGATTGGTACACTATATGGTGCAACCTCTGGCTTTATTGGCGGCCGTACCGATGCGGTGATGATGCGCTTGGTTGAGATCTTACAATCGATTCCATTCATGTTCTTCGTGATTGTGTTGGTGACCTTCTTTGGTCGGAATATCGTACTGATCTTTGTGGCGATTGGTTGTATTGCCTGGCTGGATATGGCCCGTATCGTTCGTGGTCAAACGCTCAGCTTACGCAGTAAAGAATTTGTTGAGGCGGCGCATGTTTCAGGGGTGAGCACACGTCATATTATTACCCGCCACATCGTGCCGAACGTATTAGGGATTGTCGCTGTGTATTCGACCTTGTTGGTGCCGAACATGATTTTGTTCGAATCCTTCCTCAGTTTCTTGGGTCTGGGCGTGCAAGAGCCAATGACCAGCTGGGGTGCCTTGCTACAAGAAGGGGCACAAACGATGGAAATAGCAATCTGGCAGCTGCTGTTCCCAGCGACCTTTATGGTGCTGACGCTATTCTGTTTTAACTATGTCGGTGATGGTTTGCGTGATGCGCTGGATCCAAAAGACAGATAATCGACAGCTTTTGGCGTCGTAAAAAACGCAATAAGATAAAAAGCGCAGGTTTGTTTCCTGCGCTTTTTTATCAATCATCGAGCGCGATCTTTTGCAAAAAATCGCGGTTATTCTGGCGCCTCGTCTAAAGGATACCAGTAGCCGCGGTTGACCCACAGTGTGAGCATCAGCCAAAACAGGCTATTTTCAGCGGCTTCACCGAGCATTTCCCAATCGATAAAACGCTGATTGCACAGCTCAGGCGTCAATGACTCACAGCCTTCCGGTAAGTCAAAGCTTTCACCGAGCATAAAAATTATTTCTGACTGATCAGCGTGATAAAAAGCACGTAAGCCACTGAGTTTTTCTAAACACAGACCATCTTGCATGGCGGCTTTGAGGCTATCAGGCTGCCACTGCGGATCGGGGCTGAGCAAATCGAGCTCGTGTCGAGCCTGAGAGAGAAACTCGCCAACCCAGCGCTTTTTACGGGTTTCGTCCTGCATTAATGCCATCATCATCTCATCCATTTGGGCGAGATGTTGTGGGTCGAGTGCCGCTGGCGCATCGGGTTGCGCTGGCATCGCGGGCCAATGGAAGTGGTTATCGCCCGCTTCATCAACAATCACTTGATCCGCGTAGCTACTGAGTAGCTCGCGCGCTTTTGGCGATCGATAACCAATCGAGTAACTGAGCGAAGGTTCTAGGGTATCACCCTCGTGCGGGAAACCGGGTGGAATATAAAGAATATCGCCAGGGGCTAGTTCGACATCGATAATGGCATCAAAGCCAGTAATTTGCTTGAGACCGGTCTCGAGATTGGCATCTTGATAATCGCCTTTCGGCCCAACGCGCCAGCGACGACGCCCTTGCCCTTGAACAATAAAGACATCGTATTGATCGATATGGGGTCCCACGCCACCTTGCGGCTGGGAATAGCACACCATAAGATCGTCGAATAACCACTGAGGCAGTGTCGAAAAGGCACTGGCTAACTCGCGGGCGCCTGGGTGCCAGTGGTTGGCTGCCTGAACAATTAGTTGCGCGTGAGTATCAGGAAAGTTGCTAAAATCCTCAAACGGTCCGTGGGCAACCTGCCATTGACCATTCGCGTGTGTCACCATGCGAGAATCAATATCGGCTTCCATCGCCAAGCCTGCGACTTCCTCTGGGTCGATGGGATCCTCGAAGTCTATAAAGCCTTGACGGATAACGGTAGGCGCTTGGTGCCAATAGGTGGACATAAAGTCGGCAATGGAAAATTGAAACTGATACATAGCATCACAGGTTAAGAAATTTGCGGCAGTATAACGCGCTGAGCGGGGCGGTGCGAGGGGGATAAAAAACGGCCCCCAATGGAGGCCGTGAGGTATGAGAACGTTTTGCTTAAAGTTTGTCAGTGAGCTTGACCGCATCACCAATGTAGTTAGCTGGTGTCATTTGCTTCAAGCGCGCTTTTTCATGCTCAGGTAAGTCGAGGCCATCAACAAAAGCACGCATGCCTTCGCCATCCACCCGTTTACCGCGTGTCAGCTCTTTCAACTTCTCGTACGGCTTTTCAATGCCGTAGCGACGCATTACGGTTTGAATCGGTTCGGCAAGCACTTCCCAGTTCTTATCCAGCTCGGCTTCTAGCGCGGCTTGGTTGACTTCTAGCTTGCTGATCCCTTTAAGGGTCGAGGCATAAGCAATCAAGGTATAGCCTACACCCACGCCCAAGTTGCGCAGCACGGTGGAGTCAGTCAGATCACGCTGCCAGCGAGAAATCGGCAACTTTTGTCCCAGGTGAGAGAAAATTGCATTCGCCAGGCCGAGGTTACCTTCCGAGTTTTCGAAATCGATCGGATTGACTTTATGTGGCATGGTCGACGAGCCAATTTCACCTTCAACCGTTTTTTGCTTGAAGTGACCCAGCGCGATATAGCCCCAGATATCACGATCAAAATCGATCAAAATAGTGTTAAAACGCGCCACGGCATCAAAGAGCTCAGCAATGTAGTCATGCGGCTCAATTTGAGTGGTGTACGGGTTCCAGTCGATACCGAGCGAAGTGACAAAAGCTTCACTGTAGGCGTGCCAATCAATCTCTGGGTAGGCCGACAAATGGGCGTTGTAGTTACCCACTGCACCATTGATTTTGCCGAGAATTTCAGTGCTTTCGACTTGCTTAATCTGACGCGCCATGCGGTAGGCAACGTTCGCCATTTCTTTACCCATGGTCGACGGCGAAGCCGGTTGGCCGTGGGTGCGAGAGAGCATCGGCACATCGCGGAACTGTTGTGACAAGTCTTTAACTGCATCGGCAAGCTGCTGCATTTCCGGTAAGATCACCGTATCACGCGCGTCTTTAAGCATCAGTGCGTGAGATAGGTTATTGATATCTTCCGAGGTACAGGCAAAGTGAATAAACTCGCTAACCGCATGAATCTCTGGGTGTTGAGCAATTTTTTCTTTTAAAAAGTACTCAACCGCTTTGACGTCGTGATTAGTGGTGCGCTCAATCTCTTTGATTCGGGCGGCGTCTTGCTCATCAAATTCAGCGGCAATCCGATCGAGGAGGGCGTTGGCGTCATCGCTAAATGCAGGCACTTCTTTGATGCTGTCAGTGGCTGCCAAGCTTTGCAGCCAGCGGATTTCAACGATGGTGCGATACTTTAGCAATCCAAATTCACTGAAAATCGATCGTAACGCAATCGTTTTCGTACCATATCGGCCATCGACCGGGGAAACAGCAGTCAGCGCTGACAGTTCCATTTTATGTCTCCTGAGTTCAATCTGATTAGCTACGGGCTAGAATAGTTTTGGCCTGCTCAACCATTTGTTTACGACCAAAAATGAGATGTCGGCGTTTACCGCCTACTTGGCGCCATAGTACGGTACTACGGATACCAGATAACAAGAGGGCACGCACACGATGTTGCACGCCGGTTTGTTGTAGGTGTTGCGGGTCGCCAGAAACCTGAATACGCGGGCCCAGTGGGCTGATGACGTCGAGATAAATACTGGCAAGATTACTGATCATTTGCTCATCAAGCAGATCAAAGTGGCTCGATTGGCGCTCGATGGTTTCGATCCGATCGCCCAATTGCGCCATGGCATCACGACGGCTGGCAAGCTTGCGCTCTAAGGCGAGCAAATTGATCAGATAACGCATTAGCTCGCTACCGTTGCTGCTATTATCCAGCTGGCTGATCAGCGCTTCCAAGCCTAAATGGAGCCCTGACTCACCGCCGCCAGTGACATTACCGACCTCACCGCGAAACACATCGAGCGTCGAGGACGGGTTCGTCATCACGATGCTGCTTAAGCTGGTACTGAGCGCGTCTTGGTCACAATAGCCCTGACGGGACACATCTTGCACCAGTTTCGCTGCCTGACAAATGCTCGCAAAAGCGAGGGTGCGATCATAAATCGTCTCTGCCACTGATCACGGCTCCTTAAATACGTTGCTCGATAATACCACCACCTAAACACACGTCGCCGTCATAAAAAACAGCGGATTGGCCAGGGGTGACCGCAATTTGCGGCTCGTCGAATGTCACTTTTATCGTGTCATTATCAACAGGCGTGATAGTACATGATATATCGTGTTGACGATATCGGGTTTTGACTGTGCAACGGCGTGTCTCGGTCACATTCTCGCGATCGACCCAGTGTAATTGGGCTGCTATTAAGCCTGCAGAGAATAAGCGTGGATGATCATGGCCTTGACCTACAATCAGTACATTGCGCTCAACGTCTTTATCGACCACATACCAGGGCGCTTCGCTACCGTTACCGCCTTTTAATCCGCCAATCCCTAAACCTTTACGTTGGCCCAGGGTATGATACATCAGGCCTTGGTGCTCACCGATGTTCTCGCCATCGGTCGTTTCGATGGGCCCCGGTTGCGCGGGTAAGTACTGCGATAAAAAGTCAGTAAATTTGCGCTCACCAATAAAACAGATCCCGGTGGAGTCTTTTTTCTTTGCGGTCACCAAGCCTTGTTCTTCGGCAATTTGGCGCACTTGTGGCTTTTCGAGATCGCCAACTGGGAATAAGCTACGTGCGATCTGATCGTGGCTGAGTGTATATAAGAAGTAGCTTTGGTCTTTATTGCTATCAAGGCCACGCAGCATCTGTGCTTTTTCACCATTGTCGGGGAAAGATCGACGCACATAATGGCCCATAGCAATATAATCGGCGTCTAGCACTTCGTCGGCAAACTCGAGAAATGCCTTAAGTTTGATTTCTTTATTGCACAGAATATCTGGATTCGGCGTACGGCCTGCTTTGTACTCGGTCAAAAAATGCTCGAACACATTGTCCCAATACTCAGCGGCAAAATTAATGGTATGTAGCTCAATGCCCAACTTATCGCAGACATCTTGCGCATCGGCCAAGTCTTCTGCAGCAGAGCAGTATTCTTCGTTGTCATCTTCTTCCCAGTTTTTCATAAACAGGCCTTCGACCTGATAACCCTGTTGTTTCAACAAGTAGGCAGAAACGGACGAATCAACACCGCCGGACATTCCGACAATCACTTTTTTGCTGCTGTTATCTGACATGGTGATCACAAATGCTGCTATCAATAAACGGACGCTGAGTTTAACAGAATCAAATCGCCGGATACAGATGTGATAAGGCTCACACGTTAACCGTTATCCAAAGTGAGTAGATGGGTGGGGAGGTGGTCGCGTGGCCTGTGACCGAGGCGGCATATGTTRATACTATTAATACTTAGGATTGGGTGCCGCGCAAAGACCCTCCGCGCCATGGATGGCGCGGCGGAGCCTCCAGGGATGGATTCACGGCGTGTCTGTGCGTGGTATCTAATCTCAGAGCGGTGACGACAATTGCTGTGAAGCCTGGCTTTATCGAGCCTTCTTCGACGGTGCACGCTTGGACGATCGAGTGCGCCCACGCGGTGTTTTCCCTTTTGGCCCTTTGGGTTTAGGGGTGAACTGCTCAAAGCCTTTCGGCGGATCAACCTCACACCACTGGCCTGGCTGCAAGTCATCCAGCTGCCAGACGCCGAGTTGGGCGCGAATCAAGCGCAGCGTCGGGTGGCCAATATGGGCAGTCATCCGGCGTACTTGTCGATTTCGCCCCTCGTGCAGCACCACCTTTAACCAGGTAGTGGGAATGTTGGCGCGATAGCGTACCGGAGGATGGCGTTCCCACACGGCGGGTGACGCCATTTTTGATACCTCAGCGGGTAGCGTTAGACCATCTTTTAGCTCCACACCGTCGCAAAGCGCTTGAATCGCTTCATCGCTGGGCTCACCTTCCACTTGGACCCAATAGGTTTTGGGAGATTTAGATGAAGGCTGGGTTAATCTGGCTTGTAAGGCACCGTTATTGGTGAGTACCAGTAAGCCTTCGCTGTCCTTGTCGAGTCGACCGGCCGGGTACACGTCTTTTACGGAGACGATGTCGGCTAATGTGCTGTCACCGGGCTCACCGCTAAACTGGGTCAACATGTTATAAGGTTTGTTAACAAGTATCACTTTAGTGGTCATCGCCGTCGCGCGTGAATCCTGTGCGTGTTGAGATGATTTGGTAGTGGTGTTTGAAACAGCCTTTGACGCTGGCTGAGAGCGGGATTTATATGGCATACGGGCTGTCAAATAGATTAAACGGCAAATGAGACTTTGGTATTATACACGTAATAATCTGTTTGGCGTGTTGTATGAATTCGAGTATCCTCGTTGCGCATCTTACACAAAGATAACAAATGGACGCTAGGAGATTAAAATGGAAAGTAAAGTAGTTGTACCGGCGGAAGGTGAAAAAATTACACTCGACGGCACAAAACTGGTAGTCCCTAACCACCCTGTGATCCCTTACATTGAAGGGGATGGCATCGGGATGGATGTTAGCCCTGCAATGATCAAAGTTGTTGATGCCGCAGTTGCTAAAGCCTACAACGGTGAGCGTAAGATTTCATGGATGGAAATCTACACCGGTGAAAAATCCACCAAGGTATACGGTGATGATCAATGGCTACCGGCTGAAACACTCGACTTTATTCGTGAATACAAAGTGGCGATTAAAGGCCCACTGACAACGCCTGTTGGCGGTGGTATTCGTTCTCTGAATGTGGCCCTTCGCCAAGAGCTCGATCTCTACATTTGTGCGCGTCCGGTACGTTACTTCACTGGCGTTCCTAGCCCTCTGAAAAAGCCAGAAGATACCGATATGGTGATCTTCCGTGAAAACTCAGAAGACATCTACGCGGGTGTCGAGTTTAAAGCGGGCACCGCAGAAGCCGATAAAGTGATTAAATTCCTGCGCGAAGAAATGGGTGCCAACAAAATCCGTTTCCCAGAGCAGTGTGGTATCGGTATCAAGCCGATTTCTGAAGAAGGTACCAAGCGTCTGGTTCGTGCGGCTATCGAGTACACCATCGATAACGATCGCGACTCACTGACCATCGTCCACAAAGGTAACATCATGAAGTTTACCGAAGGGGCGTTTAAAGATTGGGCATACGAAGTAGCCAATAGAGAGTTTGGTGCCGAGTTGCTTGATGGCGGTCCGTGGATGACGATGAAAAATCCAAAAACCGGTAAAGAAATCATTATTAAAGATTCCATCGCAGATGCTTTCTTGCAGCAAATTCTGTTGCGCCCTGCAGAGTATGATGTGATTGCCACCATGAACTTGAATGGTGATTACGTATCTGATGCTTTGGCAGCGCAGGTTGGTGGTATTGGTATCGCCCCAGGTGCCAACATTGGTGACGGTGTGGCACTGTTTGAAGCTACCCACGGCACGGCGCCAAAATACGCGGGCCAAGACAAGGTAAATCCAGGCTCGCTTATCCTGTCAGCAGAAATGATGCTGCGTCACATGGGCTGGTTTGAAGCCGCTGATTTGGTGATCAAATCAATGGAAAAAACCATCGCCAACAAAACTGTGACCTATGACTTCGAGCGTCAAATGGAAGGTGCGAGCCTACGTAAGTGCTCTGAGTTTGCAGACGACATGATTGCGCAAATGTAATAATAGTATTATCGCACGATGATAAAACCCGGCTCATTCGCCGGGTTTTTTTGTTTGTGGTCTCGGGAATGACCCACTTAGACAATCAGTTTATATCCTCCCACGACAACGCGGTGCCTTTGGTTAACGCGCGTGTCGCGCGTTTTCCGAGCACCGCATCATAGTGTTTCGGCGCCAACCCAAAGCCAGGACGAATACTGCGCACATTATCGGGCGTGAGTGGCTCACCGGGCGCGATATCCTCACAGACATACAAAGAGCGCCTAAATTGACGGTTGCTCGACTCGGCCTCTCGGGTGGTGAGGGCGCTTTCTCCTAACGCTTGCCACGCCGCGTGGGTTTGCTCACAAAGCGCACTGAGTGCAGGTGGCGTAAGCGAGAAAGCAGCATCCGGGCCTCCCGAATTTTCAGAGAGCATCACATGTTTTTCAATCACGCACGCGCCGAGTGCCACGGCTGCGATCGCGGCGGTATTGGTCAGCGAATGATCGGATAAACCCGCCAATGTTTGATAGCGGCTAGCTAAGGTTGGAATGGTTCGCAGATGGCTTTGTTCCATCGGTGCGGGGTAGGCGCTGATACAATGAAGCAACACCAGCTCACGACAGCCGTTATCACGGGCAGTCGCCACCGCCTCGTCAATCTCTGTCTCGTCAGCCATGCCGGTTGAGATGATCATCGGTTTACCGGTTTGCGCGGCATAGCGAATCAAGGGCAAGTCAATCGCCTCGAACGAGGCAATTTTATAAGCGGGGGCGTTAAGATCTTCGAGCAAGTCAATCGCGGAGCAATCAAAAGGGGAGGAGAATAAGGTGATGCTTTCTTTTCTCGCGTGATCAAATA
Organism: Salinivibrio sp. MA440; assembly: GCF_001996265.1. NCBI lineage: Bacteria > Pseudomonadati > Pseudomonadota > Gammaproteobacteria > Vibrionales > Vibrionaceae > Salinivibrio > Salinivibrio sp. MA440. The sequence continues at coordinate 5,573 of NZ_MUFI01000039.1, read as the reverse complement.
ACGGCTTGTGCCACTCAAACGGGGTTTGTGCCCAGCGATATAGTTGGTGGAGACTATAACCATCCCACAGTCCGCCTTTGATCTGAAATTCATCGTGGTCGCAATCAAGGGTAATGGTATCGGCGGTATAGCTTTGCATTTTGACGGCATCGGCACCGCAGGCTTTGGCCATGGAAAGGGTTTGCTTGGCAAGCTCAAGGCTACCATTATGGTTGGCCGACATTTCGGCAATGATATAGGGAGGATGCTGGGGACCGATCAAACGGCCTGCAATCTTAATGTCGTTGTTCATAAACCGCATCGATATTCAGTTTGGTTTGAAGGGCGCTGGCGCCTTGCTGCCACTCATCAGCGGACAAAGACAGGCACACAATCTCGACGGTTTTTCCCTCAGGCAGGGAAAAGGTGCGTTGCCGACTTTGCGGCGTTTCACGAAAGCCAAAGCGTTGATGTAGCCGAACCACCCCCTGATTATGACTGAGCACTTCACAGTTCAATCGGGTCACACCCAAGGTCTCAAATGCTAAACTTAATGCGCCAAATTCCATGAGCGCCCCGCTGCCACGCGGTGCATCCGGAGCCGCATAAAAAGCCCAGGTCGCACTTGTCCTATTGTCGCTATTTAGGTCAAGGTTTACCACGCCAAGCGGGGTGTCCGGTTGGCTGTCTACGCGCTTGTAGACGATATAGAAATGACGGTGCGTGTTGGCAAGCATATGGCTGAACCATGCCTTGTGCTCATCATGGCTAATTTCATGCTGAGTGTACATAAACTGGCGAACAGCGGGACGATTGCGCCAATGCCATAAGGTATCACTGTCCGCGTGACTCACCGCTTTAAAAATTAGTTGCATAAGTCATGCTCCAAGGCCGCGACCACGCGCTCTGCGCCTTTTCCATCGGTGATCGCTGGCAGAGTAGGAAGCTGATACCAGTTTGCGGCAAGGTGCTGCAGTGCAGACGCGTAATCTTGCCAGCGGGTGTGCTCACCGCGTCCTAAGTATTGATAGCCCGGTTGTCCGGCGAGATACTCGGCCATGGCGTGTTGGTTTTCCGCCACACACACCAAGGTGCTCGGGACCCCCAAGCAGCTGCGCTCAATGGCGGTCACACCGGCCGCCCCAAACGCATAGCGTGCCCGTGCCATGTGGGTATCAAAATCCGACAGTGCTTCCACTACGCTAACCCCATCGGGGACAGGCTCTTTACACAATGCATCGCGGTCTGGGTTACGCCGGCCGGTGACAATTAATAGCGAGAAAGGCAGCCTATCGAGCTTCTGCCCTTCTTCTAGGTGTTGAACGGCTTCTAGGTGCTTCACCGCGTCCACGAGCTTGCGGCTTTCACCGGTCGGGTCCGTGCCGGAGAAAAAGGCGATCACCTTATCTTCCCGCGGCGGCGGAGACTGATGTAAGGCGGCAAATGCTGGACGCAATAGTGCATATTCGGGCCCCAGTAAGCATCGGGTCTGTGGATTTACAAGCTGTGACACGTAGCGCGTGGTGAAATCAGGCCAAGGATTTTGATCGAGCAAAAACGCGCAATCGTGGGGCCGATTGGCTAAATCATCGACCACCATCACCGGACAGCCCAATTGGGTATGAATCGATTGCTCCCAGCGGGCATCTAAGGCGTAATGATCCACCACCATCAAATCCACCGGCTGGTTAGCCACGCATGCGGTTGCCTCTTTGGCATCTTGCCGCTGGCTCACACCAAGCCAGTCAGTATTGCTGAGCGGGCAGTCGGGGGCTGGCAATACCGCCACCGTTAAGCCTTGCTCTTGGCTGACCGCGATTAAGTTACCGGGCAAGTCGCGACAGACCAAGGTTACCTGATGGCCCGACGCTTGTAGCATGCTAGCCAACACGTGCATGCGGCTGACGTGCCCGGTGCCTATCGCTTGGGAGGCATCGACTCGAATGGCAATATGGTTCATAGCAAGGCTTGTTGCTCCAACAGTTGATACATTAGCTCAGCGCGTAGCCAGTCATCCGGCTCATCAATGTCTTGCACGCGGTAATGAGGGATCAACACGGCTTTTGAGTGGGGGGCAAAAACCGGCTCGCGCGCTAAAAACGCACTTGGCGTGCCCCAGTAAAACATTCCCGCATCGTGGTACGCGGGTTGTAAGTCTTGCGAACGGGTGGTGAAGTGCTCGGGCCACAACATGCTGACACTGCCATCGGCATCGACATGAATACTGCGCTGAATCGGAAAGGCGTAGCGGGTGGCGGCAAAACTGTATTTGACGGTATCGCCGTCCAGTAACGCTAAGCCTTGGCGCAAGTCATCCGTGGTGACAAAGGGAGTGGTAGCATACAGGCAGCATACCGCTTGCAAAGGCGTTTGCAGTGGCGACGGGTTAAGCCACTGGATCGCATGCTCAAGCACATCCAAGGTCGTAGCGTGATCACCGGCAATCTCGGCGGGACGTACAAAAGGCACTTCAGCCCCTGCATCGCGCGCCACACTGGCAATGTCGTCGCAATCAGTGGAAACCAAGACGCGATCGAATAGCCCACTTTGACGTGCTGTCGCAATAGCATAAGTGATAATGGGCGCACCGTTAAACAGTTTGAGGTTCTTGCCCGGAATGCGTTTGCTGCCACCTCGGGCGGGAATAATACATACATTCATCGGTCACGCGTCCTCAATGGCTTTTTGTAGTGCAGCAATCACTGTATCTTGCTGTTGCTCGGTTAAATCGGGGTAAAGCGGCAAAGTGAGTGCGCCTGCGTAATACTGTTCGGCAAGCGGGAAGTCTCCGAGTTGGAAGCCCAGTGCCTGATAGTAAGGTTGCGTATGCACAGGAATATAGTGCACGTTCACGCCAATGCCTTGCGCACGCATTGCCTCAAAAACGGCGCGGCGTGTATCGGCGTGCTCAAGCTCAATCAAATACAAATGCCATGCCGACTCAGGGTCTAAAATGGGTCGCTTGACGGGCAAATCGGCCAGTGCCTGATGGTAACGCTCGGCGAGTGCAAACCGTCTGGCGATAAAGGAACGAAGCTGAGTTAGTTGTGAACGGCCAAGCGCGGCATGAATATCCGAGAGGCGATAGTTCATCCCCAATGCATGCTGCTCATAACCCCAAGGCAGCAAGGCTGCGTGGCAGTCTTCTGCGTCACGGGTGATCCCGTGGCTACGCAACTGACGCAGCGCTTTCGCCAATGTGGCATTTTGGGTAGTGGCAACCCCGGCTTCTCCCGCGGTAACCACTTTGACTGGATGAAAACTAAATACGCTAATATCGCTGTACTGGCATCCACCCACCGCCGCCCCTTGATAAGACGCGCCCATCGCATGTGATGCATCCTCAATAATGGCTACCTGATAACGTTTGGCGAGCGCGGCAATCTCGGCCATTGGCGCACTGGCACCGGCCATATGCACCACCACCAGCACTTTGGGTAGGGTGTGAGTAGCGGCTGCTTGCGCCAGTTTTTTCGCGAGCTGCTGGGAGCATAGGTTACGTGTGTGCGGGTCGATATCGACAAAGTCCACCTCAGCACCACAGTATCGGCCACAATTGGCTGACGCGACAAAGGTGATGGGAGAGGTCCATAAACGATCGCCTGGGCCCAGTCCTAACGCCAGACAAGCCAGATGCAGGGCAGATGTCGCGCTATTGACGGCGACCGCATGCGCCGCCCCGGTGAGTTCGGCGACGGCGGCTTCAAAAGCCGGAACTTGCGGGCCTTGCGTCAGATAATCACTTTTTAGCACCTCAAGCACAGCGGCATAGTCTTGCTCGCTAAGATGCTGCTTTCCGTATGGGATCAACGCCATACTCCTTTACTGCTCGGTGTCGAGTTGCAAAATGGCCTCGACGGTTAACACATCCGGGTTAGTGCCTGATTGATACTCAAAGCCTTCTGGCACGGGCTGTCCTTTCTCACCCAACGCATTTTCTCGATAGTCATCATCGGCATCGTAGAACTTAATGGTGGGGCAAATCACGTAATGATCGGCAAATTCGAGCGTCAGGTGCGCATCATCAGCCGGACACATCACTTCATGCATTTTCTCGCCGGGACGAATGCCTATCACCTTGACGGGGGTATTCGGGGCATAGGCGCTGGCGAGATCCGTCAGACGAACCGATGGGATCTTAGGGACAAATATTTCACCGCCATACATGCGCGAAAAGTTTTTCAGCACAAAATCCACCCCTTGCTGCAAGGTAATCCAAAAGCGGGTCATTTCAGGGTGAGTAATGGGCAAATGATCCGCGCCTTCCGCTGCCTTTTTCTTAAACAAAGGCACCACAGAGCCGCGCGAGCCGACCACATTGCCATAGCGCACTACCGAAAAACGTGTCTTTTGGCCCCCGGTCATATTGTTAGCGGCGACAAACAATTTATCTGAACACAGTTTGGTGGCGCCATAGAGATTATTGGGGCTAGCGGCTTTATCGGTCGAGAGCGCAATCACTTTTTCGACCCCGTTGGCAATTGCAGCGCGAATCACATTCTCTGCACCGTGAATGTTGGTCTTGATACACTCCATCGGGTTGTATTCGGCGGCAGGTACCTGCTTGAGTGCAGCGGCATGAATCACATAGTCAATGCCTTGCATCGCTTGCATTAAACGATCTCCATCACGCACATCGCCGATAAAATAGCGCATGCAAGGGGCGTTAAAGGTTTGCTGCATTTCATATTGCTTGAGCTCATCGCGAGAGAGCACCACGAGGCGACGTGGTTGATAGCGTTCAAGCAGGGTGCGGACGTACTTTTTACCAAAAGAACCAGTACCGCCGGTGATCAGAATGGATTTGCCGTTAAACATAGGACGCCTTGTCACTAACTGTCGGGAATACAGGCAGTTTAACTGATCTGAGCAGGATTTGGCGATCTGCTACGGCCATGACGCGCGATTAAGCGACATCAAGCGGTTTTATTTTTGCTACCTCGTGTTTAATTGATTGCGACGCCTCCCAAAGATCAACGGCCCTTTGCGCATTGAGCCAAAACTCAGGCGAGTTACCAAACAGACGAGCGAGACGGAGCGCCAGCTCCGGGCTCATGGCTTTGCGTTCATCCAATACGGCAGTCATCGATTGACGAGAGACGCCCAAAGCATCAGCCAATTGTTCTACGCTCAAGTCGTAATCGGGCAGAAAATCTTCGCGCAACATGGCTCCAGGATGCGTCGGTTGGCGTTGCATGCCAGCTGTGTTGAAAATCGTCATCACTGTTACCTCATTAGTGGTAGTCGCAATCGTGCCTGCGTTGTCTATCTAAATATAGCGATATCCACGGTATCTACCCCGAACTATTTTAGGATCGGCCTATATGATCACAGCCAGAGGAGATCATCAAACTGATCTTTTTTGGTTAAAAAGACGTTCGCAATCTCGCTCTAGTTTAGACTTAAGGCTACGACGATTGATGAGTGTATCCGGTCATATTCTATCTTATTAATATCGGCCTATATGATCACAGCCAGAGGAGATCATCAAACTGATCTTTTTTGGTTAAAAAGACGTTCGCAATCTCGCTCTAGTTTAGACTTAAGGCTACGACGATTGATGAGTGTATCCGGTCATATTCTATCTTATTAAT
>NZ_MUFI01000038.1:0-36003 GCF_001996265.1 Salinivibrio sp. MA440 | reverse complement strand
AAATACAAGATGGCTACGGTCACATAAATCGCCCCTATTTTGGCGAAATTTGTGTTTCTAACGGTATTTGTGCGGAAAGCGATGTGTTAGAAGCATTAAGTGAACAGCTGAATCTTTATCTGTATGAGACATTTCAAGAGACGCTTCTAAAAGGGTCGCAGCCCACGCCAGAAATCGCTTTACGATACTTCCCAGAAGATTGGTGGAAAAAAAATAGTGCGTTCCCCTTACTCATCGATAGTGAATGCAAAAAAATATACATGGCGTTAACTGACGTATGGAATGAGTATATCTATCAGTTATTTGAGCAAAAATATGGCCTTGAAGTGATACCTATTCTCACATCGAATTATCAGTATAGACAATTGGTTTCGATGTTTGAAGAAAGTGACTCAGAGCTATCAGGCTCAATTATTGAAGGAGACAGTAGCGCTGCGCCAGTCGTTAAGCTCGTCAATGAATGTATTCAACGCGCTATTATTGATCAAGCATCGGATATCCACTTAGAGATAAACAAAGGGAAATTCTTTATCCGATATCGAATTGATGGTGTTTTACATACTGTTGATCAGCCTGATCTTTCTTTGCACTCGGCGATTATTTCACGAGTAAAATTGATGGCGGGCCTTGATATCTCGGAAAAACGCTTGCCTCAAGATGGGCGAATAAAAGCGAGGTTATCAGGGAACCAGGTAGATATTCGAGTTGCAACGACACCAACTGTATTCGGCGAAAATGCTGTTTTACGTCTGCTTGTCAATGATAATACAGCCAAAAAGACAGGCTCTCAGAAGACACTAGACATGTTTCCCGATCAGCTAGCGCTTATCAATAAAATTACAACCAACAAAAACGGTATTTTTCTCGTAACAGGTCCTACAGGTAGTGGTAAAACGACATCATTATACACATTGCTCGGTAGTCTAAATGACGAGCAAACCAAAATTATTACCGTTGAAGATCCGGTCGAATATCAAATGGCTGGACTTACTCAAATTCAGGTTAACAGTGATATAGGTTTAGATTTTGCAACCGTTCTGCGTTCAGCGTTAAGACAAGATCCCGATATCATGTTGATCGGTGAAATGCGTGACAAAGAAACGGCTCAGATCGCGATTCAATCTGCGTTAACTGGACATTTTGTTCTCTCCACACTACATACAAACGACGCCCCAAGTAGTTTTATCCGACTGAAGGATATTGGCATACCTGACTATTTGATTAAGTCGACAATCGTCGGCGTTATGGCTCAGCGATTGTTAAGGCGCGTATGTCCACATTGTAGTAAGGAAGATCACACAGCAGAAAAAGTAGCCAGTGAGATTGGTTGGCCGCAAATAGAAAAGAAATGGCCAAGCATTGTGACGAATCCTACATGGTTGTCTGCAAAAGGGTGTGAAGAATGTAATTGGACGGGATATAAAGGGCGTATACCCGTCTTTGAGTTAATGGATTGGTCTAACGATTATGATGTTCCTATAGAAACATCGGCAATTATTTCGGTGGCAAGAAAACAGAATATGCGGACATTGAAGCAAGATGCCGTACTTAGAGCGGCAAATGGAGATACGACGCTCGAAGAAGTCATGAGAGTGATAGGATGAAGGACTATAAATATATTGCACGTCGGTCGGATGGTTCGCAATCTGATGGTTGGATAAGAGCGAGTTCCGACAAGCATGCCAAAGCGATTCTAGAGGAACGTAACCTTCACGTTGTCCTCGTTGTGCCTGAAAAAACGCAGCGGAAAAACGGACCAAAAATTAAACGTGAATCGATAATGACATGTTTACGAGAGCTCGCAACATTAAGAGAAAGCGGTATGGCGCTCGATGTGTGTGTGTACTCGTTAATTGAAACAACCGACGAAAAACCGTTAAAGAATGCCTTGGTAAAAATTCATCAAGACATATCAAGTGGATTAAGTCTTTCCAGCGCCATTGAGTCTCAGCCAAAAGTATTCCCATTCTATGTGGGTTCTATGTTAAAGCTGGGAGAATCTAACGGTGATCTCTCCTCGTCAATACAAAGTGTTGCCGAGCGAATGGAAAAAGAGGAWGCGATCGCGACAGAAATCCGGTCAGCGTTAACTTATCCTTCTTTTCTCGTGATCATATGTGTGCTTGTGGTTTTATTTTTGTTTTCATACGTTATTCCCAACTTTGAAAGCATGATCAGCGAAGCAAATAAAGAGTCGGCTCTGGCTGGGTTGGTCAGTACTGCACAGTTTATAAACGACAATATCGCTGTGATTGTCGGACTGTTGATAGCGTTAGTGGTCTATGTTAAATACCTGTCTGACTCAGGTAAGCTTCACGATATCGGTTTGGCTGTACTTAAAAAACTCCCTTATGTTAAAGAACTTGTTCAAGCTTGGCAGGTTGTACAGTTTTCATCCAGCATGCAAAAGCTATCAGAGTCAGGTGTTGACTTAGTAGAGGCACTGACCATCACCAATAATAATGTTTCTGATGTGACCTTAAACAAAAAGCTCAACCTTGTTATCGGTCGAGTAAAAGAAGGACAAAGCCTAGGTAGCTCACTCAGCGAATATAGTGTTTTTCCAGCGATCGTGACGCGTCTGATTGCTTCAGGAGAGCAAGGTGCCGCGTTAGTCTCTTGTTTTAGAGAGATAACTAAATTATATGAAAGACGTCTTTCGGTTGGGATAAAGCGAGCATTGTCCGTGCTTGAACCCGCGATCATTGTTATTATGGGCGGCATTGTCGGGTCAATCATGATCGTACTGATATCAGGAATTATCTCAATCAATGAAATTGGATGGTAAAGATGCGTCAAAATAAAAACTCAGGTTTCACGCTTATCGAGCTCCTTGTCGTACTGGTACTTATATCACTACTCGCAGGCTTGGTCGGTCCTAAGCTATTCAATCAATTAGGTTCGTCAAAAACAAAAGTGGCTAACGCACAAGTTGAGCTTCTTTCTTCAGCGATCAAAACTTATCGTCTAGACACTGGAGAACTGCCAACAACAGAGCAAGGCCTCAATGCTTTGATGATCGAACCTGATAACGTTGTGGGTTGGAACGGCCCTTATCTTTCTAAATCTATTCCTCAAGATCCCTGGAATCGTGATTATCGTTACGAACTCATGCCAAATTATGAATTCAAGCTTTATTCCTACGGTCGCGATGGTGAAAAAGGCGGTGAAGGAGAGGATGCAGACATAGGAACACAAGAATGAGATTAAAGGGTTTTACATTAATTGAACTGTTAATCGTAATATCCTTGCTTGCCTTAACATCAAGTATTGTTGTCCCCAAACTTTGGGGACAATATACATCATTCAATACGCAACATTCTATCCAAACATTCTGGGGTAATACATTAAAGCAAGTAAGAAAGGAAAATAGCAAAACGAAAAGCTTTTTTGTGGAAGAAAACCTTTCGTGGCTGAAAGCGCAAGCAGAAGAACAAGATCTTCGTATTAAATCGCATACGTCAATTGTGTTTAGGGCTGATGGTTTCGTGAGCTCAGGGCACATTGATTTATTAACTGACTCTAACGATGTTTGGCGGCTGGAAGTAAAGATGCCATATGGTGAAGTTGAAATTAAAAAGATCTGATCATGGGTTTACACTGATTGAAGTGCTTGTTGCTATCACCATAATAGTCGCTGCCTTCTCAGTAATATTTCCAGTGATGAATCAGTCCAGAATACAAACCAGCCGAGTTAATGATGTGCTTAATAACTCAGTGGTTCAGGAGTCTATATTAAATGAGATTAGTGTTGTTAATGTTTTTGAAAAACAGTCAGGCGCGAACAATCTCGGCAACAATATAAGCTATACGTGGGAGGCAATTCCCGAAAGTAGTGTGTTAGATGTACGGGGAGACACGGGCCAAAAGGTTCAATTGTTTACCGTTAATGTTAACTATGAATATAAGAACGTCGAGCATAAATTTTCATTCGAGCAGTTGGGCTGGCATGACTAAAAATAATAGCGAACATGGATTTACTCTCGTTGAAATGCTAGTAGTCCTGGCAATCTTTTCAACCGTGGTATCGTTGGTAATGTTCGGTTTTGAACAGGGTCGTTCTCAGTGGCAAAGAGCACTCAATGAAAATAATAATATCATAAGGTATCACAAACAATTCTCATGGCTCTCTTCCGCGTTTAATCAATCTGTCGCATCAAATTTCAGCGTTGGTTTTTCAGATTCAGCACCTTACTTTAAGGGCGATTCAAAAAAAGTATCCTTTTTAAGTGAAAGTCCTATTCTGGGTGGACCAGGCACCTATGCCTGGGTTGAAATAAACCAAAAACTGAATGATGGGGGAGGATTAATGCTTGTATATCAAGAAACACCGAACAGTGACCCCTATTATGGCCTTTATGAAACAAACCAAACGGAAGCACTGACTTTGTTTACCGATGTAGAAGAATATCACTGGCGGTATTATGTTGATGAGTTGGCTTATAATGCAAATGGTGGTCGAGTGCGAGTCGGACGTCACTGGGTGGAGAGTATAGACAGTTATAATGAGGCCCAAATGCCTGTCATGGCAAAGTTGACGGTAAAGCTAAAAAACGGTCAAGAATATGTATGGCCATTTAAAGTCACCCAGTACACCCGAAGCGCTGATATTGGTGCGCGGATAGAAGTCAAATGAGAAAACAAGCAGGTGTCGTTCTACCTTTAACCCTCGTCATTATTTCGATATTGCTCACTATCGGCAGTATTATGTTGGTAAAAGCGAATGGGGAAGTCGAAACGGCCGTAGCAGCAAAAGAGCGCGTTGAAGCGTTACGAGAAATACACTCGGCAGAGCAACGTTTATTTTTCGGCATGTTGGTTGGCGAACGTTTGCCGATGGGATATCAAGTTGGCGATCTTTTTGTTAGAACCGATGGCGAACCGATAAAGTTAAAGAATGGCGTTAATGTTTCACTGCAGGATGTAAAAGGGTTAGTGAGTCTACGCTATGTCGATAAGAATGAATTGAGCAATGTCTTTAAGCTGTACGTCAGTGCGAAAGAAGCCAGAACATTGACCGATCGCGTAGTGAAATGGCAAACGCAACAAAATGGAGGCTATGGTCGTGAAGATCTATTTCGCAGTATGGATGAATTGCTCCTCATCGAAGGGATTAGCCCAGAGATATACAATGGCGATGATAATAAACCAGGCCTAAAAGACTTGGTTGTATTAAACCATGCGATCGATAAAAACTACGCATTAGTGCCCAATTACATGCTTAAGCATATTTATGATCTCTCCGATGTCGAGCTATCAAAAATTGAGCGACTAAAAAGTAAGCAGCGCTGGCATGAGTTGGAGTCTTATCTCTATGAAATTGGCTTAGGGAGTGAGCTATCACCCAGTACTCGACTACGGGTTTATTATGAATATAATGGCTTCCAAGCGTCAGCAGAATACCGGATAAGGCCTGGTACCAGTATGCCGCCACCTGTTAGAATGTGGCGTTTCCCGGATTATGGGCGGCACTTCCAATACAACACGCAGAATATCGGAGACGAGTAGTGTTATCGACGTTGCAAAAGCATTATGTGGTCTGGCCTAGTGAGGAGGATACCACTCGCCACTATCGCAAGTTTGATCGTGTTGTTGGTTTAGTGCCACAAAGCATATGCTTATATAAAACATACACGTATCAAGCGGCGGTTGTCACCCGTGAAGAGGTGGAGCTCTGTGTTAAGTCAGAGCTAGAGTCTGAACTTTTATGGGATGATTATCAATATTTTAGCATTATACAATCGGTAGGCGATGAATGGGTTGCCAGTGTTTGGGTATGGTCAGCAGCCGATGTCGCCTTTTCAAACACAGTGACACATATCATACCTGCATTAGCTTACGAATTTGGCTTAGTCGAAGAAAACCGTTGTGTGGTTATTCATCAAGAAGGCGATGAGCGTTGGGTTGCTTTTATCGATAGTGGTATTGTATCGAAGGTTATCAAGTGTAAGCCGTCGTTAGAAAGAATCATTAGTCAACAAATTAATCACTTTTCAACGGCAGTGTATGGTGAAGCAAATAGTTCGTTTGAAGGCGTCGAGCTACGAGCCTTCGATAGAGAAGTGCCTAAAGTCTCTGTGCTAAATTTAGGTAAACTTCCCGTCTATCAAGACATATCTAACCCAAAAACGTTTTATAAGCCAATCTGTATGGTGATATTACTTGGGATACTCGCACTGATTATTGATTATTCTATTATCCAATATAAAAATTCGCGCGTATCAGACAGTTTAACTGTATTGCAGAGTGAAACTTCAGACCTCGTTAAAATACGCTCTCAAGATGCGGACACGTTACGCGTTGTAAACGCGATTGCGTCTTTAAAGCAAGAACAGCACCAGCTCGCCCATATTATCAACATGATGTTGGAACAGTTACCCAAAGACGTCGTGCTGAGTCAACTGACCTATTCATCAGACGCACTGGTCATCACAGGAAAAGCGTTGGAACCCCTCAAAGTGATTGATGTTGTGACAACGTTCAACGGGGTCGAAAGTGCACGACTCATCGGAGACGTGGTGCCAATAAAAGACGACGATCGGCAAGCTTTTAAAATGGAGTTGGGGATTCAGTGAATGTTAAGTGATTATTTCAACAAGTTATTAGGTCCCCAGAGCCAACTGAGAAAAGAATTTGATAACAGCCTTGTGATGCAATGGTCTGTGCTAGCCATCCTTATTCTGTTCTTTTTCATGTTTATCACGGCCCCTTATTTGGCTTGGCGTGATGATCAAGCGGTTAAATTGGTTGATAAACTTGATAGAGAGCAAGCGCTGATTAGGTTGAGTGAGAATCGCTCGGCGATTGAAAAAAGCCATCAAACACTCAATGCGCTATACAGTGACACTCAGGCAATGTTAATTGACGCACCATCATTTAATCGCGCATTATCGATATCTTTAAACAAAATTGAGAGCATGTATCAGCCGCTTGGTTTACGCTTCGATACGCGGCGATTTGGTGATCCTAGCGATCTTGCTTGGGTGGGAGAGAAGGTACCGAGTCGCTGGGGCTGGGTTGGCTCTAGCCAAGAAGTAAGTGACTTACTGTATAAAATGGCGAGTGAAAAAACGCTTTTTATACCGGACACCATCGATTTAAAGCCAACCAGAGACAGAGATGGAAATATTCAGTTTGAATTGTCCGCGACGATTTGGACAGTTCGATCTCTGTCCATTGAACAATTGAAGCAGCAACAAAGGGCGGTGAATCGATGATCAGTCGCGTGCTAGAATACAAAAATAGAGTCATCGTTGGTTTGCTGTGCATGGGCGCCGTCATTTTGGTGTCTTGGTGGTCGACGTCGCCAAGCGGCAACGTTAATAATACCTTTGCGACGCATACCATTGAACGTGATCAGTTGTTCAAGCCTTATCGTTTACCGTCTAATGCCCCCGGGAACTTGTTTGTTGAAGGGCGAGGACGTTCGAATGCTGAGACAGCAAAAGTTGACGCACCGCAAAAAGAGCGCAACGAGCCGCTTAACCTTGTGAGTATCATCTCGACCAATGCGCAACAACAAGCGGTGTTTATTCAAGGTAATAGTAAGATTACGGTCTCGGAAGGGGAGCGTATTAATGATGAACAAACAGTGAATAAGATCACTCCAACGCGCGTTCAAGTGATAGACACAATGGAACGAACTAAAGACTTTGTATTATTCCCTACACAGAATATTCAGCTTAAAGGCCAAGATGATGAATAATGTTTTGAAAAAGAGAAAGCGCAACCCGATAAGGCCTCTCACTCTCGCCGTGGTTTCTATCTTGGTACTCAATGGCTGTACGTCAGTATCAAACAATCCAACTGTTGATCGTATTGATGCGCGTCCCATAACACAAAAAAATGACAGCGTTCTTGTTGATGAGAACAGGGGGAGCAACACATCAAATGCGAGTAAAGGAAAAATAGACAGTGCTCCGCTCATTTATAAAAACAAACTGTCAGATGAGGCGAAGCAAGCCGGTATTCAGCTACCTAAAGATTCAGTGAGTCTGAATGCGGATAAAGTACCGATGAATCACTTCATCAATTTAGCGTTGGGCGACGTTCTCGGTTTAGATTATGTGGTCGATCAATCTCTTAACAATAACTCAACGCCGATTACACTGAGGATTAATCAGTCGATTAAGAGTGAGCGAATGCTTGGTTTGGTCGAAGAGGTGTTACAAGTCAACGGTGTTGCACTGGTTCAAGACGATGGTCTACTGAAAGTGTTGCCCGCTAATAAAGTCGATCGTCGTGCGCCAGTGTTATTGTCAGACTCTGTAGGCGCAAAGCTGAAGTATGGTAATGTCGCCGAGATTATTCCGATTTACTACCTGTCTTTAAACGATGCCTCGATTCTGGTTGATCAACTGATCAGCGAAACGCGCGGATCCAATGTGTTATTACAACGCCACCTTAATGCCTTGATGGTCGTTGCGCGGCAAGATGATATAGACAAAGTCCATACGATGTTAGCGCAGCTTGATGTCCCCAAGAAAGTGGCCAGCAATATGAAGCTTATACAGCCACGTTACCTTGGTATTGACGATATCGTGACCGATCTAACGCGCGCATTAAAAGCATCAGGCGTGCCTGTTTACGAAGAAAATGGCACAAATGGTGTTGTGCTTACAAAAATGTCAAATAACACGTTATTAATGACAGCCAGTACATCAAGCTGGTTGAAATATGCAGAAGACTGGGTCAGTCGTATAGATAAACCCAAGCCGGTAAGCGGCAATGAGGGGGTTTATGTCTACTATATGCGTAATGCCAAAGCGAACGATGCGTGGGGCGTGATATCGGCTATTTTCGGGCGACAAACAACACAGAGTGATGAAAAAGCCGGTGCTGATATTGTTAAAGAGGCGGAAAAATCGGGCTCAGATGACAATTACACATTGCCAGGCAATAAAGGATTAAATCGTTCGAATAAAAAACAGACCAGCAATGCTAGCGTTGTAACAGACAGTTATCGGGTGGTGGTCGATCCGAAACGGAATGCGATTATTTTTACCGGACAATACAACGATTACCAGCGTCTTATCCAGCTTCTTGAGTACGTTGATCAACGCCCACGTCAAGTTTTGATTCAAGCGATTGTTGCGGAAGTAAAACTCGAGGAAAGCAGCAGAGTCGGTGTCAATTGGGATTATGATGCAGGTAGAACCAACACCACCAATAAACTGTTGTCTGTCATCGGCGAAGGGACGTCTGAAGGCGGTTCGCTTAACTTAAGCTTAGCGTTAGGCCAAACTAACTTTGATATCAATGCGCTGCTGAAAGAATCAGGTTCAAAAGTACTGGCGACGCCAAGAATTTTGGCATTAGATCAAGAGACCGCACGGATTAATGCCGGTGATCAAATTCAGGTCACCACCGGTGAGATCGAAGGCGAAGATGGCAACACCAAGTTTACCACTCAGTTTGTCAATACCGGTGTGACGTTAGAAATCACACCATCGATTAATCAAAATGGATTGGTAGAAATGGAGATTAGTCAAGAAGTCAGTACGCCAAACATCTCCGAGTCTGGCACCTCCATTAACACACGTTCGCTACAAACTATGTTGTTGGCAGATAGCGGGCAAACGGTATATATGGGCGGGTTAATTAACAGTAACACTACCACCACAGAGAACAAGATCCCGCTATTGGGAGATATTCCATACCTTGGTAACCTGTTTAAATTCCAAAGCCAGGGCAGTAATCGTTCCGAAGTCGTTCTTTTGCTCACGCCATACGTGATCAATACGAAGGAAGATGCCGTTTTTTATACCAATGAATTTAAAGATCTTACCGGATGGGATCCGATGGAGGATGTTGACAGCATTCAGTAGTCAACAATACAAATAAATAGAGAAAGCATAGCCGCGGCTATGCTTTTTTTTGGAGCCGTTTATGATCATATCTTTACACCTACCCAAAACAGCAGGTACCAGCTTTTTCGATGCACTCACGCGTGTCTATGGTGACCAGCTAATGCGAGACTACAATGATATCCCTTTAAATCGGCCGGTAGAGGAAAGAAACCGAAAAGCATTGAATGATGCTTTACACTACGAGCAACAATATCGTGATCCCGCGTCTAAGGTGGCATGCGTTCATGGCCATTTTTTACCGGTTAAATACGGGTTGTTGCCTTGTGAAAGTACACAATTTATTACTTGGATGCGTCATCCAGTAGAGAGGCTAGTTTCACACTATTTCTTTTGGCTTTCGGCGTATAATGAAAACGCTGCGCCGTTACACAAAAGAGTGGTAGAAGAGAACTGGACACTGGAAGATTTTGCCTTCTCAAACGAAATGCGAAATGTCTATGATCAGTTTTTATTTGCGTTCCCACTCCATAAGTTTGATTTTATCGGGATAACAGAGCATTTCTCAGACGATCTTTGTTGGTTTACTAACAATATTATAAAGGCAAACGGCGACGTTGAAGAAAAAAAACTGAACCAAAAGAAAACGACGCCGGAAATCAGTAATAAGCTTCGCTCAGAAATAGAAACGTTTCATGAACAAGATATGATGCTATATACACAAGCGTTAGACATGAGAAAAAAAAGAATCTAATACACGCAGTAGAAAATGGATAAAACGACCACTAGGTCGTTTTCTCTAAACGAAACTGTTCAATATAGTCGATATCTTCTTTAAGTTTATAAGCGGCATAACGCTTAGCTAATCGATAAGAAATTGCTGACCGAGATAGCGAATACTGACCAGAAAAAATTGATTCCGCTGCTATATCCCAAGATGAAATATTGAGAAACTCAAATACACGATTAAGTACGGCATCATGTTGATAGAGTAAATCTTGATGATGAATAATTAAAATATTATCAGCCAAAAAATAGCGAAAAAGATTCTCGATTTGTGATTTAAACGTTCCTCTGGATAAATAGCTTTGAGTTCTTGCCGGTTGCTTCCAGTTTCTATTCTGATTAACCCTCATCCTCAACGGCTCTAACAAAAATGCGAGAAACACGTTCAGCGACTCCTGGCCCCGGTTTTTCGACATGGCATATTGAGAGATCGCGCGTTCTACTGGGTTTCTAACCACCATCACGAGTTTCGCTTCGGGATTATAAGCGGCAATATGCTTAGGTATATCCTGCCAGTAGGCATAGATCGGTGTTGCGTCACATACGTAACGCTCACCAGAATAATGGGGATAACGTTCCGTGTATAGTGCCTCAATATGTGATTGAGTCAGTTGGCAAAACATGGGCTGATCAAAAACATGTGCTTCTTTACCTAGCGCCATGCAAATACTTGGATGTTGAGAAAGAAAATGCGCGAGCGCGGAGGTACCACACTTCTGTCCGCCAACGATAAATAAATTAGTGCGCTTTTGCATGATGTTTGCTTTGCAATGAAATTCCCATATCAACAATACCGGTTGCGTCTTGATTGTCTTCGATCACAGAAAACATCGCCACATCCACCCCGCGATGAAGAAATTGACGCTGTCCGTCAATGATGCCCGAACAACCACAATTGAGAAAATACGTCCCTTTTTGCAACGAACACTTAAACGTAAAACAGACATCGACATGGTAGCTGGCTTTAAGATAATCAATACGCTTTTCATGATTTTTAGTCGACGTCGCACCGCCAATTTCAACCCCATTGATTGTCTTAATCATCATACCAAAGCCGACTTCAAAGA
This sequence comes from Salinivibrio sp. MA440, assembly GCF_001996265.1. NCBI lineage: Bacteria > Pseudomonadati > Pseudomonadota > Gammaproteobacteria > Vibrionales > Vibrionaceae > Salinivibrio > Salinivibrio sp. MA440. The sequence goes on along the minus strand of NZ_MUFI01000038.1, from coordinate 24,344 downwards.
CATCGCGCTCTGCTTGTACACTAAAGCAATACGAGTAGGTTTCGCCCGCCACAAGCACATTAACCACCTGGCCCTGGCTGTTTTCAATACGTGGATTGATGATTTCAGCGCCTTGCTTGGCATACCACACGGTGGATTTAGGAATAAGGTCGGATGTCCAGTGTGTTTGGCTTTGCGGCGCGTTAGGCGTACTTCTCACCGCCTGCACGGCTGACTGTTGCTGCCCGTTTATAATCTGCGCTCTAAAGGCTTCTCGCTCACTCTCATCAGACATATGTAGTAGCTTATGGTAGCTATGTACCACCTCTTTCGGGGTACCTGTCATTAATAGCTCGCCTTTATCTAACAAAATCGCACGATCACATAGCTCAATGACCTGACCGGCGGCGTGAGAGACAAAAAGCAGTGTTACCCCCTGCGCTTTTAACTGTTTAAGCTTCGATTGGCATTTGCGTTGAAAGGCCGCATCACCCACCGATAACGCTTCATCAATAATTAATATCTGAGGCTCTATATTAATCGCGACGGCAAAGGCTAAACGCAGCATCATGCCACTGGAATAGGTTTTGACTTGGCGATCTAAAAAGGGGCCAATGTCTGCAAAATCGACAATCGTATCAAGACGCTGCTTGGTTTCTTGATGTGAAAGGCCCAACAGGCGAGCATTAAAAAATATGTTTTCTCTTCCTGTGAACTCTGGATTAAACCCCGAACCCAGTTCAAGCAATGCTGCAATACGCCCTTCAACCGCAACCTGTCCTTGGGTTGCTTGCAACACACCACAAATTACCTGCAACAACGTCGATTTACCTGAACCATTATGGCCGACAATGCCCAGTGTTTCGCCTTGATAGGCCTCGAAACTGATTGATCGTAAGGCAGTGAAAACCGCTTGCGGACGGTTAGGGAATAATTTACTCGAGAGAACATTAAAGAGAGTAGGTTTGAGTAAAAATGATTTACTCACATTCGAGACTTTTATAATGGACTTCATAACCATCAATAGCGCGATAAAACGGTTATTATGGACGAATACTGAGTCAGACGCAAAGAGAGAAAGGGCGCTTACGATTAGCTAGCGGCATAAAAAAAGGAGGGCCTAAGCCCTCCTTTTACGGCAGTGTTACTCTGTTTATAATCAACAATAAATCGGTGATTACAGAGTAAAGTCAACGAGTGAACCGTCGTCACCGTTGTCACGGTTAACATTGCGGGTACCGTTTTGGATATCTGTACCTGAGTCGTCTTTCTTACGAACAGCTACTTCACCCATGTTTGTTTGTACTTCGAATACAAAACGTGCTTGGCGAGCGGTGCTTACATCAACACCAGCCATCTCTGCAACACCTTCAGGTGTTAGAGTGACCGCACCACCGCTTGGCAGTGTGAAGTAATCGCCGTTTTGCTCGAGCGCTTTACGGTGTACCAGGGTCTTGATGCCGTTGTTGTTATCAACATCAACTTCGCCAGTTGCGTTAGCACGCTCATTAGCAGCCATACCTTCGTATTCGTAGATGGTGACTAGGATCTTACCACCTTTCTCACCCAGACGGTTTGATACGTCACGGATAAAGATCTTGTTTGAAGAAGTAGAACCGGTAGTGATGGTGTCAAAACTCATACCGTCACGGTCGATCTCAATGATTTTTTCTACTGAGTCGATTACAGGGTAGAAAGATGCAGTTTCATCAATCTCGCTTACAGGCTTGAACAGGTTACCAGTATCGCGGTTAAACTGCGCCAACTCTGCTTTTACAGAATAGGTGCCAGATGAGATCGGTGTCTTAAGCGCGTATAGGCCGTCGTCACCGATTGCTGGATCGTCGTAGTTGAACAGAGTTGCTGTAATTGTCTCTATTTCTTGACCACGGGTAATACCCGCATCACCCAGGTAACGTGCAGCTTTGGTTTTATCTGCGTTAACTTCCCATCCAGTTGAAACACCAGATGCATCCATTAGCATACCGTTTTGGATATCAAACCCAGAGAAGTCACCGCTAACGGTAAAGCGAACTTGCTCCTTCTGGATATTTTGGTTGCTAGTTTCGTTAGTGAAGTTAAACACACCATTGATGTCTGCATTTTGGCTATCAACGATATCGCCAGTTTCTTGCAGACCAAGCTTATAGTTTTCGAAGTAGGTGTTAACCAACGCCGTTGCTGTGCCGAGACCACCAGTCGCTAGCTCTGTAGTGAACAGAGTTTTAGTTTGGTCAAACACAAATGGAGTGTCTAGTGGGTCTGCAGTGAATGAACCATTGTGCTGAGCACCAACAGTCAACACTACTTTATCTGCTCCACCGTTACGATCTTCATATAACTTAAAGATATTAGTAGCGTTCGAAGTCTTAATGTGAACTTTGGTGTTAGCATTTGCAAGATCTTCTACGTTAGAAGCTAGCTCTAGACGCAGAGTATCGCCGTCTAATTCGTAAACAGCACGTTTCTCACCGTTGCCTAGAACTTCAAATTTAAATACCTGTTCAAGATCTGTCAGTTGGTTGCTGCCAGAATCGAAGCCGGTATTACCATCAATATCAACTTCTAGAGCTGGTAGGCTCTGGCCACCGTCTTCAGTTGTCAGCCAGCTATTAATTTGACTACGGTTAAATTCCGCACCGATGCCGTTTTTGATTCCTACATACAAAAAACCATCATCACGCAGTTCACGTTCGATGCTGCCGCTTGCTACAGGGTTATCAAAAGTAAGCTCCAGATCTTCTACAGCAGTAGAGAAATCTAGTGCAGATTGTTTAGTTTCTTTAGCAATAATCGTGGTGTCAAAACCAGTTTCGTTGTCTAGGTGGACATCAGCGAATGCACCCGCTGACAGACCCATAGTTACTGCCGCTGCCACTAGCGTTTTTTTCAACATGTTATTTCCTTTATTGGATCCATATTTTGATTTATCAACTTGGCTTTGGTGCGGATCATTTTACGATGACCCGCGCTTTGGCGAAGCTGATGTTGATCAACCTTCGGTGCACTGTGAGCACCAACTATCTCGATACCTAAGATGTATGAATCTCACAGCATCAAAATAATGCGAAGGATTCACTGCGCGCCGAAATGCGCAATGAGTATTGTCAGGTAGGGTAGACAAACTTGTCAACGTTCAATAATGAGTTTTTTGCGCCAACATCACACTTGCCTATCTTTATTGACATCTTTTGATTACTAAATATTTGATATAAAAAATAAAAAACGGTCTGGTTGTTTAATGTGCAACTGAACGTAAAAATTGTTTTTGTGAAGTTCATCACTACTAAAATTGACATGTATAAGTGTCTTTTCGGAAAAGTCTAGGTTTTTTACTGTCTAGTTTGGTGATCATGATCACAATGTTGGTCATTAAAAACGTGGCGACAGAGTGAGCAGTGCCACCAGGGTTACTTACAGGTGGTCAGTTTTTGTGCGTTGTATTGACGAATTCGAGGCTATTGTCCAATACCCTCTATTGCGGGTCGATACCCCCCGTGTAGAATACAGGCAAAATTCATTATGTTGATTGGTATCGCATCCCCAAGTGCGTCTCTTCACGCTGTGTTTTCCTGGATGGGTCAGCAAATATATGCGCGTAAAAATGAAAGAGACGGGATAGTGTTATGATCACCCCCATAAAACAAGCAGTAGAGAAAAACGATGAATAGTGGATTCATGTCCGCCGCCAGTGGCAGCCCGCAAGAAACGCCAGAGCAAGTGGTTGTGGTATTAGGGATGCACCGTAGCGGCACCAGTGCTTTGGCGAAAGCATTACAAACGTTAGGGGTGTCGCTGAGTGAAAACCTGATGGGGGCAGGGCCGCATAACCCTAAGGGGCATTGGGAAGATCTGGACATTGTCGACATCAACGATCGTTTGTTGCGCTATTACCAAAGTGCTTGGTTTACCCCGGAACCTGTTCATATCGATCTGGATGACGCCTATGTGGCACGCCTTGTTGAAGAGGCGGCTCAAATACTAAAGGCTCGTATCCGCGTTCACGGGACTGTTGGGTTTAAGGATCCACGCACGTCACGGTTACTACCATTTTGGTTACGGGTGTTCGAGCAAGCCAACATCAACGCCCGTTTTGTTTATGCATTACGCAATCCGTTAGATATTGCACGCTCCGTGAAAGCGCGTGATGAATTTTCTTTTTCTCACAGCTATATTTTGTGGCTTCACCACATGTTGCCCAATTTGCAACTCCTTGAAGATCAGGACGTCTACTGGGTTCCATTTAACAAGATGTTAACTGAGCCAGCGACGGTTTGTGCCGGGTTGCAGACGTTTCTTGCGCTAGAAGACGTTAACTTAGCCGATGTTTCAGCGTTTTGCGCAGAGTTTATCGATACCTCTTTATGTCACAGTCAATCTACCCAAGTAGAGCTCGCAAACAGCGAGGGGTATATAGCCTCTGTTAATGAAGTGAATAACTTCGTTATCAGCTTAGCCGAGCAGCAAAGCTTACGGCATGTGCTAAATGAAACAACGCGAGATTGGCTAAAACAAAAAGAGCAGCAGCGACAAACGCTACATCAGCACCTTGATCATGACTACCGAGAAAAAATCACTCGTTTAACGAAACAACATTGGCACCAGCAAGAAGACGATTTACGACAACGCAAAGCACAGCTTTCAGTGAAAGTAACCCAGCTGGACGAAGCGCTCGCTGAGCAGAGTAATACGTTTAATAAGCAGCAGCTTCACATGCAACACATCCTTGCTGAGCATGAGAAGCTTGCATTAGAACATCAACGGTTGGATGAGCGTCACAACGATCTAACTTCTGCCTATGCGCAGTTAACGGATGCATATCAAAAGCGCGTAGAAGAGCGAGATGATCTGGCTAATGAAAATGCGCAACTCGCTGACAATATCGCGACGCTGGCAGCGCATCATGCTCAACTCACCGCCGCCATAGAGAGCATACAAGCCTCAACGTCCTGGAAGCTAACCGCGCCGGTTAGATATGTGGGCAATCAATTAAAAGTCGGTAAGCAAAGGGCTTGTCATTACATACAGTGCCTAAAATCACTGCATCAAGTGATTGTACAGCGTGGTGGCCCGATAGTGGTTGCCAAAAAAGCTTGGTATCTATATCGCCAATATGGTTTCCAGCGCCTGTTAGCAGCAGGACGAGCGCTTCCGATCAAGCGTGATGCATTAACGAATTATCAACAGTGGGTCGCCTTACACGGTCAAGTTAGTGGCCCAGAGCTTGCTGATATGGCCAAGCAGATCAAACAGTGGAGTAACCCGGCGGTGATCTCAGTACTCATGCCGGTTTATAACCCTGATCTTTCATTCCTATCTCAGGCGATTGAGTCGGTTAAACGGCAAGTCTACCCGCATTGGGAGTTATGCGTTGCTGATGATTGCTCGACAAACCAAGACGTATTAACGTTTCTTCGCGAACAAGCAGAGAAAGAGCCGCGCATACGCGTTATTGAGCGACAACAGAATGGCCATATATCAGCCGCAACCAATAGCGCATTAAGTCTAGCAACAGGTGCATTTATCGCGCTAATGGATCAAGATGATTTGCTGACGCCTGATGCTCTCTACCATGTTGCCAGTGTAATTCAATCACATACAGAGACCGAGGTGGGGCTTATCTATTCTGATGAGGATAAGATCGCAGAAGATAGCCATACGCGCTTTGATCCTCACTTCAAATCCACTTGGAACCCAGCGCTGTTGTGTAGCATGAACTATATCTCTCACCTCGGGGTGTACCGTACTTCGCTGGCAAGAGAGGTGGGCGGCTTTCGAGAAGGCTATGAAGGCGCACAAGATTGGGATTTTGCACTCCGTGTTGTCGAGCACCTATCGCCGCAGCAAATTATTCACATCCCACGTGTTCTCTATCATTGGCGCGCCATAGAGGGAAGTACTGCAACAGGAGGAGACGAAAAACCCTATGCGCTTTATGCGGGCGTGAAAGCGGTTCAGGATCATCTTGAGCGACTTGGGCGCGCCGCGTCAGTAGACACACATCCAGAGTATCCTTATGTGCGTGTCACTTACCAAATCCCTCGTCCACAACCGTTAGTGAGCTTAGTGATCCCAACCCGAAATGGCCTAGATGTGCTTAAAGTGTGCATTGACTCCATTCTGGAAAAAACCACCTATGCGAACTATGAAATATTAATCGTCGATAATGGCTCGGACTGCGAAAAAACCTTGGCCTATTTGGCCGGTTTACAAACTAACCATACCCATGTGCGCGTGTTGCGTGATGACAGCCCCTTCAATTATTCAGCGCTCAATAATAAAGCGGTAGCACAAGCAAACGGCGAATTGGTGGCTTTGGTCAATAATGACATTGAAGTCATCAGCCCTGATTGGTTAACCGAGATGGTTGGGCATGCCTTACAACCCAATACGGGAGCGGTGGGCGCACGTTTATGGTACCCCGATGACACCTTGCAACACGGCGGTGTCGTCATGGTATGTGGGGTTGCCGGCCACGCACACAAATACCTGCCGAAAGGGCAACCGGGATACATGAGCCGCGCGGCGGTGACACAGAATTTTTCTGCGGTGACCGCCGCGTGCTTGGTGATCAAAAAATCGATATTCCAACAAGTGGGTGGTTTAAACGAAAAAGACTTAACCGTCGCGTTTAATGATGTTGATTTCTGTTTGAAGGTTCAAGAGGCGGGATACTTTAATGTGTGGACACCGTTCGCCGAGCTTTATCACTACGAGTCAAAAACCCGTGGTTTTGAAGATACACCAGAAAAACAGGCGCGTTTCAAAAAAGAAGTGGCTTACATGCAAAAACGTTGGCAGCACGTCTTACTGAACGATCCGTGCTACAACCCCAACTTAACCATGACCAGTGAGGATTTCTCCCTCGCCGACGTCCCGAGGTTGTAACGCCTACACAATATCGAGTTTTTGCGGCTAGACCTTTTGCCTATAAAAATTAGCAGGTACACTCACAAATCGTTAAAAATTGCCGACTGCGCCTGACGTGCGGTAACGGATACAACTCGGCTAGGCGCACAGGGGAGCGACACCTCCGGGCGGTAGCGTGTCTAAATGGCACACATCGACTCAATGTCTGTTTAATTTTTAACTCATATTTTCTTTCATTCGCAGCGTTGTTAACAAACCTATGAAATGTTCAAAATGGATGAACTTGGCATCGCCTCACCTAAGTGGTAGGCAAACGATAGCGATGCTGGTACTGCTTACAAGCACACAAGCGGGCGCATCCCCCTGGCTTGAGCCGGATGACCCGTTTTTACGCGCCGATCTGACTGCATTATCGGATGCCGGCCAACTCAATGCCCCGATTAATCACTATCCGTTACGTTGGTCTAGCTTTTACGACGATACCAACCCCAGTCAATTTACAGGCAGCGTGTTGCCTCGCGCCGCAATGCTCAATACGGCGCGTAGTCATGTTCGCTATCGTGCGCATGCGGCTAAGTTTAATCGCGCGCCAATCGGGTTTGATTTTTATTGGGCCAACGATCCCGCCACCGGAATAGACTATGGCGACACGCCACGTCACGAATGGCAAGTGAGTAGCTACTACCAACATCTAAGCAATCGTTTTGCCTTTAAAGTTGCTAATCAATACCGTCGCGATGCCAATGGCGATAAAGACTATACCTGGCAAGGCTCTTACCTCGCGCTTAACGATGGTCGCTGGTTGCTTACCATGGGCCAAATTGATCGATGGTGGGGCCAAGGCTGGCAGCATAACCTTATTTGGGGAAATCAAACGGCAGCGGCACCAAGCGTGTCACTCAGCTATCTCGGTGAAGCGCTCCCTTTGCTCGGTTACTGGTCGTTTGAGGCCGTGTATCAACTCCCTGAGAACACAGGTTATGATGCGCACTGGGCCGCGCGCTTAGTCAGCCAACCCATTCGTGGCTTTCAATATGGGTTGAGTTATCAAGAGTGGCAAAACCCCAATGACCATCGCACTCGCGCCGAACAATGGGCGTGGGATGCAAAACTGGCATTACCCGCGTTTGATTTACCGTTGGCGCATGCTGTTTACACAGAGTTGGTCAGTAATTACCAAGCCAAAGATCTGGCAAGTAGCCTAATTGGCTGGAGCGGACAAACGGAGCTGGCAGGGCAAAGTGTTCGCTTGGTGCTAGAACAACAACAGACTCACCATGGTTTTGAAACCACACTGAGCCAAACTCCCGCCATTGATCAAGCGATATCATCAGATCAATTAGGCGGTAACAGTACAACCTATGGGTTAGACACAAGCCGCTCTGTGGCCGTGTATACCCAACTGATCAACGACCATGCAATAAAAACCATGCTGGCGGAACGTGAGCAAGGTAACGACAGCTGGCACGTGCTTGAGGCCAGCTATCGCCTTCCCGTTGCGACGGGGATGATCACAGTCGGTGCCAGCAAAACCGACGACGATACGCCGCACTATCCAGAAGCAGACACACGTTACTGGCTTAAATATCAATTACGATTTTAGTCGCAATTGTGCTCTCGTTGCACACGATAGCGACGCCAACCCATTTTTACTATCACGATAACAACACGTACGGATCACGCGAATTATGTTGACGTTTTTCTTTCCCACTCATCGGCCATGGCGCACCGTCTCAGCGCGTATTATTGGCGGATTACTTAGCTCGCTGCTTATCGCCCAACCCACATGGGCCGCAACACCAACACCCAGCCAGTTGGCACAATTTAAACAGTTGCCAAAGGCGCAGCAAGAACAGCTGGCCCGGCAATATGGCATTGACTTAAATAGCCTACAAAGCCAATCAAACACCGAAGAAGCCAAGTCATCAGCCCCAGAATCGCCTGAGCGTATTGGCGGTGAATCGGCCGAACAACCATCGATGGCAGATGCCGAGCCAGATACGAACAAAGATAACCCGGCGCTCAAACCCTTTGGCTATGCCTTTTTGACGGGAACCCCGGCATCACTGAATGCGGTGGATGATTTACCGCTCCCCGCGGATTATCAAGTGGGTCCGGGGGATACCCTAGACATACAAATATTCGGGAAAGAAAACCAACAATACCAACTGACCGTCAAGCGTGATGGCAACATCCACTTCCCTAAATACGGTCCGATGCAAGTGGCTGGAGAAACCTTTGGTAAGGTGCGCGAACAAATTAAAGCCATGTTTGCTGAGCGAGTGATTGGTGTCGACGTCACCGTTGATATTGGCGCCATGCGTACCATGCAGGTGTATTTAGCCGGTGATGTAAAACAGCCTGGGGCTTACACAGTGAATGGCCTTACCACGATCACCCAAGCGCTATTGGCCAGTGGTGGGATAAAACACAGTGGTTCACTGCGTAATATCCAATTAAAACGCGATGGCAACGTCGTCGCTCTGCTGGATCTTTATGATCTTTTGCTTGCCGGTGACAGCAGTGGTGATGTGCGCCTACTCAAAGGCGATACTTTGTTTGTCCCTGCACGTGGTGCGCAAGTCGCGGTCGACGGCGAGGTATTACGCCCCGCATTATATGAACTGACCGGCAACAGCACGCTCGCGGACGTGGTCGATATGGCAGGGGGGGCGCTTCCCGAAGGTTATCTATCGAGTATCAGTGTCAAGCGCACCACTGAATCAGGCACCAAGCAGTTCAGCCTAGACATGACCACGGCAGAAGGCCAGCGTTTCGCCGTCAAAAACGGTGATGATATCACCATTGCGAAAAGTAACGATGCGATCGATAACGCGGTAGTGCTGCGTGGTGAGGTGGTTCGTCAAGGCGCGTACAGCTTTGAACCCGGAATGAAAATATCTGATCTCATTAAAACAGCAAAGCGCGATCTCAAGCCCAGTGCTGATTTAAACTATGCCTTGCTCGTGCGTGAAGTAAATGCAAAACGCGACATTGAGGTCCTGCAGTTTGAACTGGGCCGCGCTATTGACGAGCCCACCTCAGCAGATAACCTGCGCTTGCAACAAGGTGATCAAGTTTTTGTTTTTAATAACGGTATCGACAGCCAATACTGGGATAAACGTCAATCGGYGAAAGTCGATAAATCACGCCTCAATCAAAAAAATAGCGGCGGCATGTACATTGACCCAGAAACCGGGGCAGAAGTGGCGGTGCAAACCAAGCAAAACGAGTCCAAGTTAGTTAAAAACCTGGTCGAACAAAACGATGAGGGCGGACGCTCGCTGCGCGAACAAGAGCTGGCCCCGATAATTGAAAGGCTTAAAGACCAAGCAAGTAACCAACACGCCGCGCCAGTCGTTGAGCTGACGGGAGCCGTTAAGTATCCCGGTATATATCCTTATCCCGTCAACGCCTCCATCGAGCAATTACTCGATGCTGCTGGTGGGCTGACCGAAGCGGCCTACGTTAAGCAAGCCGAGATCTCACGGCGCGAAGTGGTTGATGGGCGTTTAACGGTACGCCATTATCCGATCAACCTGGGGGAGACACTGGCTGGCAAAGGGCCAACGTTGACCATCCAACGTCAAGATCGTATTAACATAAAAACCAAGCCCAACTGGCATAAAAACAACACGATTGAGCTCCAAGGTGAAGTCCGCTTCCCTGGTGTGTATGCCTTTGAGCGTGGCGAAACCATCGACGATGTCATTGAACGCGCGGGTGGCCTTACCGAGTTCGCTTACCCCAAGGGGGCGGTATTTAGCCGTGAGCGACTCAAACGCCAAGAAGCAGAGCGCTTGAAAATGCTCAACCGTCAATTAAAGCAAGAAATCAGCAGCTTAGCGTTACGTCGTCAAACAACCAGCGCGCAATATACCACAAGCCCTACTGAAGCTTTGTCACTCGCCGAAGAGCTACAAAACGCCGAAGCCGTGGGCCGCATGGTGATCTCATTGCCACGCGCACTAAAAGGTGATGAGGTCGCAAACATTATGCTAGAAGGCGGTGACAAGCTATACGTACCGCCTAGAAACCCCGTGGTCAGCATCATGGGCGAAGTCCAGTTTGCATCTAACCAGCTGTTTGAACCTGGCATGACGGTAAGTGATTACATTGAATCTTCCGGCGGCACCAAACAACAAGCCGACACCGACCGCATCTACGTTGTGCGCGCCGACGGCTCAGTGATGATGCCCAACAACAGCTTCTGGTTCAGCCGCAACCAAAAACAACTGGAACCCGGCGACACCATCATCGTCCCAATCGACACCGACTACCTAGACGGCCTAAGCACCGCCTCCACCGCCACGCAAATCCTTTATCAAATCGGTGTTGCTTGGCAAGCGGTTAAAGATTAAAGGCGAAGAGCAGTCTCGTGCTCGCATTGGTCTTTTGCTCTTTCCGTACTTTGTAATCAGTAATCGGTATTCGGGAATTGGAATACGGAGCGCTTCGCTTACGGAATACGGAGAAGAGCAATAACCGCAGTGCACGCACTGGCTGCTTTTTCAATAACAGGGATGCTTAGATAAGGACATCTATTGAGATTTAAAAAGTTAAAAGTCTGGCAAAGCGCATGTCGTTTATCTTGTGAGATTTACAAGACGATGCGTGCCTGTAACGACTATGGCTTTAAAGATCAAATTACTCGCTCTGGTTTATCGATACCGTCGAACATCGCAGAGGGCGAAGAAAGAGAGTCTGTTAAAGACCAACTGAGATTTCTCAATATTGCAAAGTCGTCAACGGCGGAGCTCATTACTCAAATTTATATAGGCATAGAGATTGGATATATAGAAAAAACGGCAGGGTTAACCTGGATAAATGATGCTGAAACCATTGCAGCGAGTATCGGGCGGTTATCCAAAACAAAGCAAACGCGGATAAAAGAAGACTCCGCAGACTATATGCATCCCGATAACTAGTCTTTTTCTGTATTCTGTATTCTGTATTCCGTAATCATTGAATCAAACTTATGAACTCAAATTTAAAGCAACACTACCCACACCCCCCAATCCCCCCAATGGCGGCCGATGACGAAATCGACCTCCGCGAGCTCTTCGCCGCGTTATGGCAAGGCAAATGGTTGATCATTGCGATCACCTTTGTGTTTGCAGTCGGTGGGGTGGGGTATTCATTATCGCTTCCTAATACCTACAAATCCGAGGCTTTACTGGCCCCTGCCAATGACCAAGGCGGTGGGGGCTTAGCCAGCATGGCCGGGCAATTAGGCGGTTTGGCCTCGCTAGCTGGGGTTAACCTTGGCAGCGGTGGCGGCAGTGAAACCCAAATTGCGCTTGCCACCCTAAAATCACGCCAGTTTATTAGCGAGTTTGTGCATAAACATCAGTTAGCGGTGCCGTTGGCGGCGACTGAAGGGTGGGATGCTGAGACCAACCAATGGCTGATTAATGCAGACCGTTATAACTCAGAGACGCAAACCTGGTTAAAACCGGACGATATGCCAGCAGATCAGCCAGCGATGCCTACAGATTGGCAATTATATAAAATGTTTTCAGAGCAACTCTCGGTGAATGAACAAAAAGACAACGGCTTAATCACCATTAGCTTTGAGTCACAGTCCCCGGCGTTTGCGCAACAAGTGGTTGAGTTATTGGTAAACGACATTAACGCCCATGTGAAAAAAGATAAACTGGCCGAAACCAAAACCAACATCGGCTACTTGCGCCAACAGCTAGAAAACACCAACCTCACGCAAATGCAGAATGTGTTCTATCAGCTGATTGAAGAGCAAACCAAAAGCTTGATGCTGGCTGAAGTGCAAGACGAATTTGTGTTTAAAACCGTCGATCCGGCCATTGTCCCCGAAGAAAAAGCCGGCCCCAAACGCGCCCTGATCTGTGTACTCGCCACCTTACTCGGCGGCATGCTCGCCGTCGCCATTGTGCTGGTAAGATTTGCGTTTAGGAAGGATGAAGATGAGAGCCTAGGGTCCTAGATTCTTGCCTTTTCTGTGATCTGTATTTAAAAGCTCGAATACGGAATACGGAATACGGAAAGAGCAAGAGCCCCAATGCGAGCACCAGCTGCTCTTTTCGGTATTCCGTATTCAAGATTCCGAATACCGATGACGGAATACAGAGTACGGAAAGAGCAAGAGCCCCAATGCGAGCACAAGACCGCTCTTCTCCGTATTCCGTATTCAAGATCCCGAATACCGATGACGGAATACAGAGTACGGAAAGAGCAAGAGCCCCAATGCAAGCACAAGACCGTTCTTCTCCGTATTCCGTATTCAAGATCCCGAATACCGATGACGGAATACAGAGTACAGAAAGAGCAAGAGCCCCAATGCGAGCACAAGACCGCTCTTTTCCGTATTCTGTAAGCGAAGCGCTCCGTATTCCAATTCCCGAATACCGATGACGGAATACAGAGTACGGAAAGAGCAAGAGCCCCAATACAAGCACGATCTGCTCTTTTCCGTATTCCGTCATCTCTTTCCGCCCACTCCCTCGCAAAATTCCCCAAACACCATACAACTCAACCACCTACCTCGCTTATCCTTCCCCGCACATTCATAACCGGTGGATGATGCCATGTTATTTATTACCAGCCGTATTCCTGAACAAGGGCCGACCAGTGAGGCCGGCCGTTGGTTAAGCTTTGATAACCAAAATACCGATATCTCAAAGTGGGTGTATTTTTGCCAGCGTGCCGGGCAGGGTGAATACCAAGAGATCACCGCGGCGCCGTTTATGGCCAAACTGAAAGCATTACCCGCGCATACCCAAGTACTTTTTTTGCTCCATGGCTACAATAACCAAATGGACCGCAACATTTTCCCGATGGCGCAGACGTTACAACACCAGTTTGATCGCCTCGCCCCCAACGCTATGCTGGTGGTTCCGATTATCTGGCCCTGTGACGACGATGGCGGGCTCGGTGCTATCGATGACTATTGGGACGATCAACTTGCCGCCACCGCGTCAGGATTGGCGTTTAGCCGCTTACTGGCGATGTTTGATGATTGGCGCCGCGCCCCCGAGCAACAAACCACCCCGTGCAAACGACGCATGAACGTGCTTGCCCACTCCATGGGCAATCGCACCTTAATCAGCACTTTTTCTCATTGGCACCAACACGCCGGGCTCGACACCATGCCGCAATGGTTTCGGCATATCTTTATGATGGCCGCCGATGTCGATAACCAAGCCCTAGAGCCGCACCAACCGGGCAGAGCAGTGCTGGATGCCGCCAAACAAGTTCACATTTACTATGCCGCTGATGATATCGCCATGGCCGCCTCAAAAGTGGTCAACGTACGCCACCGCACCGTCACCCGCCGCCTCGGCATGACCGGCCCTGAAAACCTTGACGCTCTCCCCGCCAACAAAGTGACGGTAACCGACTGCGACGCCTTTAACGACCAATTCGACCCCCACTGGGGCCATACTTATTTTCTTACCGACGACAACGGCCACCCAAGCCCATTGATAGAACAGATGATGGATAAGATGATAAAAGATTGAAGGCGGGGAAGAGCAGCCCGATGCGAGCACGGTTTGCTCTTCTCCGTATTCTGTAAGCGAAGTGCTCCGTATTCCTATTCCCGAATACAGATGACGGAATACAGAGTACAGAAAGAGCAAGGGCCCGGAGGCGAGCACGGTTTGCTCTTCTCCGTATTCCGTAAGCGAAGCGCTCCGTATTCCCATTCCCGAATACAGATGACTGAATACAGAGTACAGAAAGAGCAAGGGCCCGGAGGCGAGCACGAGGCTGCTCTTCTCCGTATTCCGTATTCCGTATTCCGTATTCTGTAATCTTTTTCTAGGACCTAGGATCTCCCCCAACAAGGACGTTATTATGCCCAACACTTCACTAAAAACCTCAATAAACACCGACACCCTCACCGTCACTCACCACGGTGGCTATCAAACCGTGACTGGTTCTTGCCACCAAGTCGACATTAAATCCAGTGGCTTACGCATGCTGGTTGACTGCGGTCAATACCAAGGTGATGAAGCGCGGGCGGCGAGGGTGAGCTTAAATGGCAAACGCATTGATGCGCTGATCCTCACTCACGCTCATATCGATCACTGTGGTTTGCTGCCTTGGCTACTGGCGGCGGGCTTTAGCGGTCCCATTTATTGCACCGAGGCCACCGCTGCTTTGGTGCCGCTATTGATTGACGATACTTTAAAGCTGCAACTCAACATGAATTACGGTGATCGTCAGCGGGTACTTGAGCGCATTTGCCAGTTAACCGTGACCCTACCTTACAACAGCTGGCACCGGCTAAAGCCCAAGCAAAAAGGGCAGCCGGCGACCTATTTGCGCTTGCAACCGGCCGGGCATATTTTGGGCTCGGCCTACGTAGAGTTAAAACTGCCCGACGAACAGCGCGTAGTGTTCTCGGGTGATTTAGGGCCCAGTAATACGCCACTGCTGCCTGATCCAATACCGCCAAGCCGCGCCGATATTTTGTTTTTAGAATCCACCTACGGCGATAAAACCCATGAATCCGTCGCCACCCGCGCCCAGCGGCTCGAGGCGATTATTCAACGCTCACTAGAAGACGGCGGCGCAATATTAATCCCCGCGTTCAGTGTCGGCCGCACCCAAGAGCTGTTGTTTGATATCGAGCAGCTTATCTACCAAAAGCAGCTTGATGAGGCGCTCCCTATCATTCTCGACTCGCCAATGGCGCAAAAGGTCACGCGTCACTATCGCCAGTTTAAAAAGCTATGGAGCAAAGAGGCCAAAACCAAGCTAAACCAGCATCGCCACCCGTTAGCGTTTGAGCAATGCATCACCATTGATGAACACAGCCAACACATGGCGCTGGTGAATCGCCTAAAACAAAGCGGCGAGCCGGCCATTGTGGTCGCCGCCTCCGGCATGTGCCAAGGCGGACGGATTATGAACTACCTTGCCGCCTTGCTGGAAGACAAACGCACCGATGTGATCTTTGCCGGTTACCAAGCCCAACACACCCTCGGCCGTGATATTCAGCAAGGCAACAAACAAGTGTGGATAGACAACTCGCCAGTCACCGTCAACGCGCAAATCCACACAATTTCTGGCTACTCCGCCCACGCCGATCAAAATGACCTGGTTAAATTTGTACAAGGCATCCAACCGCCGCCAAAACAAGTCCACTTGATTCACGGCGAACCGGACAGCCAGCAAGCGCTAGGCACTCTTATCCGTAATCAGTAGTCCGTAAGCGAAGCGCTCCGTATTCCCATTCCCGAATACAGATGACGGAATACAGAGTACAGAAAGAGCAAAGGCCCCAATGCAAGCACGAGGCTGCTTTTTCTAGTCTCTAGTCTCTAGCCTCTAGTTTCTAGAAGCGAAGCGTCTCGTCTCTTTCGGTATTCTGTAAGCGAAGCGCTCCGTATTCCAATTCCCGAATACAGATGACGGAATACAGAGTACAGAAAGAGCAAAGGCCCGGATGCGCGCACGGTTTGCCCTTCCCCGTAATTTGTTGCCTAAAAACCCACCACACTGCTTGCTTAATGTCGACTTTTTGGCGCTAGCCCTTTTGCCTACAAAAATTAGCAGGTAAACTCATAGCCCATTAAATTTACCGGCTGTGCGTCGTGCGCGGCCAGACACAATCTAGCTATGCGCACAGGGGGAGCGACACCTCATGGCGGTAGCGTGGGTAAATCACCCGAAAGGTAACTAAATCCAGATGTATAATCGTTTAAAAACGCTGTTTAATTTATTAACGGCAGAACAACGTAAAAGGCTCATCCGGCTACAATTATTGGTAGTTCTAATGGCCTTTGCTGAGCTAACCGGCGTTGTCGCTATTGGTCCATTTATGGCTTTAGTCGGTGATATCAGCCAACTGCAAGGTGATGGTAAGTTTGCACAGCTATATCAATACAGCGGGCTAGCCAATCCAAGTGACTTTATCTTCTGGGTGGGTGTAATAGTGCTCGTCGCGCTCGCTATTGCAGCGATGATCTCTATGTATACCATTTGGCGCTTATCTTTATATGCCCAGCAAGTAGGTGCGGAGTTATCAACGCGTCTTTATCGCTATTATATGAACCAGTCTTGGTTGTTTCATGCGGGCGGAAGCAGTAGTCAGCTGACCAATAAAGTTGCGCAAGAGACCAACCGCATTACTCAGACAATTATTGAGCCGACCATGCGACTGGTGGCTAAATCAGTACTCGCGATAGTAATGACGACCGCAATTTTTATTTATAATCCACTGGTTGCTCTCGCTGGCTTGGGTATCTTTGCGTGTACCTATATTGTTCTCTATCGTACGGTACGAAAAAAGCTATCGCAAAACGGCATTAATATCACCAATGCGAATCGCCAACGTTTTACCTTGATGAATGAAGGGTTTGGCGGGATAAAAGATACGTTATTACTGGGCCGTCAAACTGACTTTAATCAACGTTATCAAAGTGCCAGTGAACGTTTTGGTTATGCGCAAGGTCGTAACCGTGGATTATCACAAGTTCCACGTTATGCCATGGAGCTTGTCGCGTTTGGCTCAGTGATTTTCCTCGTACTTTATCTAGTTAAAACACACGATGGTAACTTGGGAAAAATCCTACCGATTTTGTCAGTTTACGCACTCGCCGGCTTCAAATTGCTCCCCGCGTTTCAGCAGATTTATATGGGAGTGGCACAAATTCGCGGCAACTTATCGGCGTTTGATAACCTTGAAGCCGATCTGATTGCAAGCCAGCATGTGGTTGAAACTAGCCCTACGCGAGATAAGCTCAAGCCTGAGCATCAGGTGCGGCTTGATAATGTGACCTTTCAATATCCAGGTAAAGAAGAGCCCGCTCTACGCAGCTTGTCTCTCGACCTACCCGTTAACCAGGTGATTGGTTTAGTGGGGGCGTCAGGATCAGGTAAATCAACGGCGATTGACATTTTACTCGGCCTTATTGAGCCCAGCCAAGGTAGCTTAAAGGTCGATGGAAAGCCAATCACAGCCGATAACGTGCGTGCATGGCAAAACAATATTGGCTTTGTTCCTCAGAGTATTTTCCTTTCTGATGCGACTATTCGTGAAAATATCGCCTTTGGCCTGCCCTTAGACGAAATTAACGATCAGAAAGTACTAAAAGCGGCCAAGATGGCGCATTTAGAAGAATTACTCGAGCAGCTACCAAACGGGTTAGATACCAGAGTTGGAGAGCGAGGAATACAGCTATCGGGTGGTCAACGGCAACGGATTGGCATTGCTCGCGCACTGTATGATGATGCAGATGTGCTAGTGCTTGATGAAGCAACCAGTGCACTAGATGGCATCACCGAAAAGCTGGTGATGGATGCCATCCATGATTTTTCTGGCAATAAAACCATTATTATGATTGCTCACCGGCTTAGTACTGTTCAGCAGTGTGATTGTATTTATATGCTCGAACAAGGCAAAGTGGTGGATTATGGTACTTATGCCGAGTTACTAAATAAAAACCTCGAATTTAGAAAAATGGCTAGTCATAGCTAAACCTATCGGAATATCTCAATGCTAAACAATAAAACAGTCCTCATCACCGGCGGCACCGGATCGTTCGGTAAGCAGTTCATCCAGACTATTCTTGTTCGTTATCCTGATGTAAAGAAAATTATTATCTATTCGCGTGACGAGTTAAAGCAATTTGAGCTCAAACAGCTGTATCCGCAAAGTGAGTACCCACAACTACGCTTTTTCATCGGTGATGTGCGTGACAGAGAGCGCATGGTGCAAGCGTGTGAAGAGGTGGATGTGATCATCCACGCGGCGGCGATAAAACAGGTTGATACCGCGGAGTACAACCCAACGGAATGCATTCGCACCAACATTGATGGCGCGGAGAACGTGATTAACGCGGCACTGAAGTGCGGGGTGAACAATGTGGTCGCACTTTCCACTGACAAAGCCTGTGCACCGATAAACCTCTATGGCGCGACCAAGCTTGCATCAGACAAGCTGTTTACGGCGGCAAACAACATTAAAGGCTCCCGTGACCTGAAGTTCAGTGTGGTGCGCTATGGCAACGTCATGGGCTCTCGCGGCTCAGTGATCCCGTTCTTTTTGAACAAGCGCCATGAAGGCGTACTGCCAATCACCCATGAAGACATGACTCGCTTTAATATCTCGCTACAAGATGGAGTCGACATGGTGATGTACGCCCTGGAAAATCACCTGGGCGGTGAAATCTTTGTCCCTAAGATCCCAAGTTACAAGATCTTAGATGTGGCAAAAGCTGTTGCGCCTGATTGTGAGGTTAAAGTCATTGGTGTTCGCCCTGGCGAAAAGCTGCACGAAGAAATGATCACCGATACTGATTCGCTCAATACCATTGATCTTGGCAATTACTACGCAATTTTACCGTCTGTGTCTCACACGCACACAGAGCAAGCATACATGACGCACCACAAAGCGGAGAAAGTGCCGTTTGGATTTAAATATAACTCAGGCACCAACGAGCAATGGGAAAGCGTTGACAGCTTACGTGAGAAGATAAAGCAATATATTGATCCTAATTTTACGGTGGCCACGCAACAATGATCCCCTACGGCAAGCAAGACATCACGCAAGACGACATTGATGCAGTGGTTGATGTGCTGCATTCGGATTTTCTCACTCAGGGGCCAAAGGTCCCTGCGTTCGAGCAAGCTATTGCTGAGTACACCGGTGCCAAGCACGCGCTTGCCGTCAATAGCGCGACGTCCGCCCTCCACATTGCCTGTCTGGCGCTCGGGCTTGGCGAGGGCGATCGACTATGGACCACGCCGGTTACGTTCGTCGCTTCAGCCAACTGCGGGCGCTATTGCGGTGCAGAGGTGGATTTTGTCGATATCGACCCGACCACCTACAACCTGTGCCCTAAACAACTTGAAGTAAAACTCAAGCATGCAAAAGTCACTGGCACTCTGCCGAAAGTGGTGGTTGCCGTGCATTTGTGTGGTCAGTCTTGTGACATGCAAGCGATAGGGCAATTAGCCGACGAGTATGGCTTTAAAGTGATAGAAGATGCCTCCCATGCTATCGGGGGCAAATATCAGAATAAGCCAATCGGTTGTGGGCAGTATTCAAATATTACCGTGTTCAGCTTTCACCCGGTTAAGATTGTGACGACGGCAGAGGGTGGCGTGGCGGTAACCAATGACGACGCCTTGGCCACGTCGATGGCGCTGTATCGCAGTCATGGGGTGACACGCGATCCCTCACTCATGGAAGGTGATAACCACGGCGACTGGTATTATCAGCAAGTGGCGCTCGGCTACAATTATCGGATGACAGAGCTGCAAGCCGCACTCGGGCTAAGCCAAATGCAGCGCGTAGATCAGTTTGTCAGTGCGCGTCACCGCCTTGCCGCTCGCTATAACGAAAAATTGCAAGATTTACCCCTAGTATTGCCTTATCAATTAACCGATACCTATTCAGGCTTGCACCTTTATGTCATTCGTCTTCAATTGGCGAAGCTGTCAAAGACCCACAAGCAAGTGTTCGATGCGTTGCGGCAACACGGCATCGGTGTGAACGTGCACTATATTCCTGTCCACACCCAACCGTATTACCAGCAGCTCGGCTTTGGTCCAGGCGATTACCCACATGCTGAACAATACTACCAAGAAGCCATCTCGTTACCGATGTTTCATGCTATGACCGATGAGCAGCAAGACACGGTGATTGATGTCTTAACAGCGATACTGACGGAGTAACATGAATATAGCGATTATTCCTGCGCGCGGCGGCAGTAAACGGATACCACGAAAAAACATTAAGCCTTTTCATGGTAAGCCGATGATTGCTTATTCGATTGACGCGGCGATCGCCTCGGGCTGCTTTGATAAGGTGATTGTGTCAACAGACGATCAGGATATTGCCGATGTTGCGAAGCAATACGGCGCAGAGGTGCCATTTTTGCGTCCGGCAAACATTGCCGATGATTATGCGACCACGATGGACGTCATGGCTCACGCGATTCAGTGGTGCCAAGATGCAGGTTTTAATATTGAAGCTGTGTGCTGCTTATATGCCACTGCGCCGTTTGTTCAGGCTGATGATCTCAAGGCTGGCTATCAGTTGCTAAACACGGAAAACGTCCAGTTTGCGTTTAGTGCCACGTCCTTTCCGTTTCCCATCCAGCGTGCGATTAAATTAGATGCAAACGGTGCTGTGTCTATGTTCTCGCCAGAGCAGGAGCAAGTCAGATCACAAGATCTGGAAGAGGCGTATCACGATGCTGGGCAGTTCTATTGGGGTAAAGCCAGTGCATTTTTAAACAAGTTATCGATTTTCTCACCGCATTCTAAGGCTGTGCTTTTACCGCGTCATCGTGTCCAAGATATCGACACCCACGAAGATTGGGATATTGCCGAGTCGTTATTTTCAGCCTTAACACTTGCGAACAAGTAGCGTGGCAAGAATCATGAAAGTTGTATTTCGCGTTGATGCATCGGTTTGGATTGGCAGTGGGCACGTGATGCGGTGTTTGGTCCTCGCCGATGAGTTAGTGAGCCATGRTCATGATGTGAGCTTTGCGTGTTTACCGTTAGAAGGCGATATGCGCGTATTTATCGGCGAGCGGGGTTTTAACGTCATTACGTTGACGGCGCCCGATCAGGTCGTGAAACCGGCGCACGATGCTGACTACGCCGCATGGCTGCCAAAGCCCATCCCCGACGATGCGCACGATTTTATTCATCACGTGCATGCTGCAGATGTGGTTGTGACCGACCACTATGCGATTGAAAAACAGTGGCATGAAATCGTTCGCGCGAGGCTTAACTGTAAAATTGTCGCCATTGATGATCTTGTGCGCACCCATTGCGCGGATGTGATTATTGATCAAACGTTGGGGCGTCGGCCTGAAGAGTACGGTAATTCTGGTAGCCGAGTTTTAACAGGGACTGACTACGCTCTATTAGCCTCAAACTTCCGGTTAGCGAGAGATAAGGTTGCAGATAAAGTATTGAATAGCCGTCAGGCTCGAGTGCTGGTATCAATGGGCGGTGTTGATCTACCCAATGCAACCTTATCGGTTTTAAAGACGTTTGAACAAGCTTGTCTCGATATACACATCACGGTTTTGATGAGTCAACGTTCTCCTCATTATGCACAGGTGGCCGAATGGTGTCGGACGAGAGATAATGTACACCACTATGACTTTATTGAAGACATGGCCAGCTTAATGCTCGAGCATGATATATCAGTAGGCGCGCCGGGAAGCACAAGCTGGGAAAGAGCATGTGTAGGATTACCGAGCATTATTGTTCCTTTGGCGGATAACCAAGTTGAGATTTGTAAACGGCTAGTCACTTGGCAAGTTGCTGAGAAAGTTAATCTTGATGATATAACAACAAAGTTGATACCCGCCTACTACAAAATTGTTACTGATTGGAAAGAGTTGCACTCCAGAAGCCTAGCGCTTTGTGATGGTCTCGGCGTCACTCGTGTTGTGTCAAATATAGTAGGATTAAATAATGCGTGTAACAATCATTTGTAGCAGTGAATCACACCCAATTTATGCTTATCTGCAAACTTGGTGTAAGAAAAATGAACAAATGTATGATGTTTCATTACTCTCATCTGTAAAAGAAATCGAGAAAGAAGGAGACATCCTTTTTCTCGTCTCTTGCTCCGACATCGTGAGAAAGGATGTTAGAGATAAATATCGATATACACTCGTCTTGCATGCAAGTGATTTACCTAAAGGGCGAGGGTGGAGTCCACATATTTGGGATATTATCAATGGGAGTAATGTACTTACATTATCTATGCTCAATGCAGAAGATAATGTAGATACCGGTGATATTTGGAAAAAAGTGAATATCCATCTGGATGGTACAGAGCTCTATGATGAGATCAATCACAAGTTGTTTAATGCTGAGTTAGCACTGATGGATTGGGCTTGCCAGAATATTGACAGTGCAAAGCCAATGAAACAAACGAACGACGATGCATTTTATCATCGAAAACGTACACCTCAGGATAGTCTTATCGATATCAATGATTCAATATCTTCTCAATTCAACTTACTGAGAGTCAGCGACCCAGAGCGATATCCCGCATATTTCCATATTGGTGACCAAAAATACAAAATAAAACTGGAGAAAGTAGATGACTAAGGCATATATTGAAATTGATGGAAAAAGAATTGGTTCAGGTTATAAGCCTTATATCATAGCAGAGCTTTCAGCAAATCATAACGGCAATATTGATAGTGCGTTTAAAATCATTGAAGAAGCGAAAAAAGCAGGCGCTGATGCGATTAAACTGCAAACCTATCGCCCTGATACGATAACTATCGACTGTGATAAAGATGATTTCCACATTCGCGGAGGGTTATGGGACGGCAATACACTGTATCAACTCTACGAATGGGCGCATACCCCTTGGGAATGGCATGAAGCATTGTTTGAAAAAGCAAAGCAAGAAGGTATCACCATTTTTAGCTCGCCATTTGATGCAACAGCGGTTGATCTTCTTGAGCAGCTGAATGCCCCCGCTTACAAAATTGCTTCATTCGAAATTGTCGATCATGCGCTAATCAAAAAGGTTGCTCTGACAGGTAAGCCAATGATTATTTCTACAGGCATGGCGAACGAAGAAGAGATACAAGAAGCAATCGCAGTGGCTAAAAATAATGGTTGTAAAGAGTTGGTAGTGCTGCACTGTGTCAGTGGCTATCCAGCGCCTGCTGACCAATATAATCTACGGACTATCGCGGACATGGCTGAGCGTTTTAACGTATTGTCTGGGCTATCAGATCATACCATTGACAATGCAACAGCAGTCACTTCTGTCGCGTTGGGCGCTTGTTTAATCGAAAAGCATGTCACGTTAGATCGTAACGGTGGAGGCCCAGACGATAGCTTCTCGTTGGAGCCAGCAGAACTCGCAGCTCTCTGCCGAGACACGAAAACGGCGTGGCAAGCACTAGGTAACGTTAATTATGAACGGACTGATGCTGAAAAAGGCAATGTGAAATTTCGTCGTTCGTTGTATATCGTGAAGGATATTAAGGCGGGCGAAATTTTGACGGAGCAACATGTTAGAAGTATCCGGCCGGGGTTTGGTTTAGCGCCGAAGCACCTTGAGTCCGTGCTAGGGATGAAAGCGAAAATAGATTTAGCTCGTGGAACACCGTTAAAGTTTGAATTGCTGACTGATCTCTAGTGTTGACTGGTTTTTGAACAGGATGTCAAGGCATAGGTACTATGATAAGCATCCGTTAATAGGACTGCAAACATACCGACGAATTAGATATCTCAGTACGCTATTATATAAGCTCAAAAGCGTTGACAGCGAAAGAGTTACATGATACCACTCGCTCGCATTGGTTAATTGAATCAATGCACTGGCAACTCGATGTTGGATTGAAAGATGATACCTGCCGAATTAGGGTGGATGACCGAGCGGAAGTATTTGCACGAATAAGGCAAATGGTTTTTAATTTATTAAAGCAAGAGAAGAGTTTCAAAGCTGGTATTCAACGCAAGCGAATGATGTGCGCGGATGTCTATGCGTTTTCCGTGTAGTATAGTGT